>CAYYUT010000136.1:0-8080 GCA_964474935.1 uncultured Spirochaetales bacterium | reverse complement strand
CAGCATCTCGGCTTTCACGCCCGGGTGGACGATCAGCCGCCGCAGGCTGGTGCACCGCTGCCCCGCGGTCCCCGCCGCCGAGAACGCCGCCGCCCGGACCGCGAGGTCGAGGTCAGCCGACGGTCGCACGATCATCGCGTTGTTGCCGCCGAGCTCCAGCAGGCATCGCCCGAGCCGCCGCGATCCTCGCAGCGCCCACCGACGTCGGCGCTGCACACCAGGCCGGAGGCACACGGGACGCCGATGACGCAGGGCTCGCCCTGCCGCGGCGGATTGCTGCGGCACTCGCCGCTGATGTCGCAGACGAGGCCCGATCGGCAGGTGCCCTGCCCCAGACCCGTGCAGCTCTGGCCCGACGTTCCGCGCCGCGTGCACACGCTCCGGGTGATGCTCACGAAGCGGCAGTAGTCGAGCGAGCTCCGGCAGGGGCTGAAGACGGAGCAGCTCTCGCCTGCGGCTTCGGCCGATCCCGGGAGCATCGAGGAGCCGAAGGTCAGGGTGACCACGAGGAGCAATGCACGGAGAAGGGAGCGGCAGCGCATGAGTCGATCCTCCCAGGGAGCGTGCGAGGACGGTAGACGGGGCGGTGGCGCCCCTTCCATCGCCCACCTGAGTGATCCCCGAGGGATTCGCCGGGGCGGCGGAGAACGAGGGCGCGGGACGGGGCGGCGGCTCGACACCTCGAGCAGGTGGCGTCACTCGGAATCGGTCGAGCGACCGAACGCGGCACCGCCCGCGTCGGCCGACGCCCGCATCGCAGATTCGCGAGGACCGGGGGGTTGCGGCGGGGCAGCGAGCGACACCGGCGGCCGCGCCGGCTCAGAGCCGGGCGAGGAACCGGCGCAGGGCCTCATGGACCGGGTGCGGATGGGTCACGGGCGGCACGTGCGCTGCTCCCTCGATCACCACCAGTCCGGCGCAATCGGCGAGCGCGTCCCGGAGACCCACCGCGGTCGCGACGTCGAAGCCCCGGTCGTCGCCCCCGTGGATCACGAGGGATGGGCAACCGATCTCGCCGAGCCGCGCCAGCACGTCGTCGCGCCCGAGCACCGTGTTCCAGGGCTCGCGATGGTCCTGGGGAGGCTTCGCCTGCCACTTGGCGAGCCAGACCGAAGCGTCGTAGCCGGGTCCGAAGAGCAGGCTCGCCATGGCCTCGGCCAGCTCCCCCACCGGGCCCTCGGAAATCCAGCGTTCCTGCATCGCGCGATAGCCGGCGAGCGTCTCGGGGTCGAAGACGGCGGCCGCCGTGTCGATCAGGACCAGGCCGTGCACCCGTTCGGGGTGCCGCAGGGCCGCGCGCATCGCCAGGAAGCCGCCCTGCGAGAGACCCACGAAGCAGGCGCGCTCGACGCCGAGGTGGTCGAGGAGCGCCACCGCGTCGTCGGCCGCGTCCCAGAAGTCGAACGGACCGTGACAGTCGCTCATGCCATGACCCCGCGCGTCCCAGGTGATGCAGCGGTGGTCGTCCGAGAGCGCGTCGACCTGGGCGTCCCACATCGAATGGTCGAGCACGAATCCGTGCGAGAAGAGCACGGCGTCGCCGCGCCCCCCAGAATCCTCGTACCAGAAGCGATGGCCGCGCAGCTCGGCGAACGGCACTACGAGAACTCGGGCATGACCCGGGTCATCAGCAGCTCGAGCTGGCGCTGCGAGACGTCCCAGGGCTGCGTGCCCTGGCAGAAGAAGTTCCAGGAGAGCCACTCGAGATCGCCGTCTCCGTGACAACGCACCAGGGGCTCGAGCTGGCGCTTGACGTCGTCGACCGTTCCACAGAGCTGGTAGCCCTTGTCGATCATGCGCTTCACGCAGTCCTCGTTGCTCTTGAAGCGCCAGGGCTTCTGGTTCGGATCGTCCTCGGGATTCCGGAAGAGCTCGAGGAAGCCGAAATGGCCGAAGTATTCCTGGTAGGAGTAGCCGGTGGTGTCGGCGGCGAGCTGAAAGGCCTCTTCGAAGCTGTCACCGAGGGTGATGGCCCGAACGCAGCCGGTGTTCTGTCCGAGGCGGAAGGCGTGTCCGTGCTCGCCGGCGATGCGCTGGTACTCGCGGCACATCTCGAGGAACTTCGGCGGATCGCCCTCCCAGATCCAGGGCACGAACCCGTTCTCGGCGCAGTAGACCAGCGAGGTCATCCCGCCGGTGACCGGCACCGATACCAGCGGATGCGGATCCTGGTAGGGACGCGGGCAGACCCCGATCTCGCGGATCACGCCCGCGTCGTCGATCTCGCCTTCGTTCCCGAACTTCCGGGTGTAGTCGGCGGCCGGCCAGCCGGCGATGCCTTCGTCGTAGGGATATGGCACTTCGAAGTACTTGCCCCGGTACGAGAAGGAGTTCTCCTTCCAGGCGGTCAGACAGATCTCGATGTTCTCCTCGAAGCGCTCGCGATTGGCCTGGTCGGCCTCGTCCCCCGTCCCCGTGGCCGAGGTGCCGCCCTGTCCGAGCACCCGCATCCAGCGCTTCTGGTAGCCGCGTGCGAAGGCCACGCCCACCCGGCCCTTCGAGAGCTGGTCGAGAATGGCGAGATCCTCGGCCACCCGGATCGGGTTCGCCGCGCCCATCACGATCGACATGGGCATCAGCATGATGTTCCGGGTGCGGGCCGCGAAGTCGGCGAACAGCAGGGTCGGATTCACGGAGAGCTCGTTGCCCTCGGTGTGGAAGTGATGCTCGGTGGTCGAGAAGGCCGCCACCCCGAGCTCGTCGGCCATCACGGCCAGCTTGCGCAGCTCCTCCAACATCATCTGGTAGCGCTCGGTGCTGCGGCCCACCGGACGCAGACGCTCGCGCTCTTCGAGGCTGGCGGGCACGGCCGGCATCGCGAACAGATCGATCTTCACGGGGCGCTCCTTCTCGGGCGACGCGCTAGCGCGCCGGGAAACGTTCCGAGAGCCAGCCGGTCAGGATCGCGCAGGCCTCGGCGCGCCCGTCGTGGTCGGGACGCGAAGGAATGGGCAGGCCGAGGTGATCGCCATCCACGGTGTGGTGCTGCTTGTCGGAAGCGGGCGACTGCTCGTGGATCGTCGTGGTGTGACTGCTCGGGACGGCGTTGTCACCGCTGTAGGCGATCACGAGGGTCGGGAGCGTGAGCTTCGGCAGACAGGCGAGCGTGTTGGCACGCGACGAGATCCCGGACCAGGTGGAGAGCCAGGCACGGGGCGTCTGGAGCTTCCCGAAGCCGGCCTCGAGATAGTTGAGGAGATCGGGCCGGAGCGCGAAGAAGGAGCCGATCGCCCGCTTCGAGGGACAGATCGACGGGTCGGTGTAGAACGGGTTCGCCTCGGTGCGATGGATGCGCAGGGTGTCCCCGACGAAGGCGCGACGCAGCACCCGTTGTCGCTCGCCGAAGGGTCGTTCTTCGAAGTCGGGCGCCATCATCTCGCAGCGGTGGACCCCCTGCTCCGCGACGAAGCCCCGCGCGATGGCGTCGATCCGCGCCACCCGTGCCCGCTGCGCGGCGCGGTAGCGCTCCAGGAATCCCGGCTCGTAGCGACTCGGCTCGGGCAGCTCGACGAAGCCGTTGGCGGGGTCGTACATGTCGAGCGAAGGATCTCGCGAGAGGGGATCGTCCTCGTCCACCACCGAGGGGTCGATGATGTCGAGCATCAACATCCCCTGACCGAGATGGGTCGCGAGCTGGACGATGCCGTCGCCCGCGGGCATCTCGAACTGGTTCAGGTCGAGCGGATCGCCGGCGGCGGTGTCGGTGAGCCTGTCGGGGGGCTCGGTCACGGCCTGCGACTGGTAGAAGGTGTAGAGGGCCCCGCCCCCGCTGTTGCCGAGCAGCACGACCTTCTCGAAGCCCCGGTCTCCGCGCAGGAACTCGAGCGCCGCCGCCACGTCGAGCAGCAGGGCCTCGTGGATCAGGGCCACGTCGTTGTTCAGGAAGCGACCCGCCTGGCCCCAGGCGGCGTAGCCCGCCTCGACCAGATACGGGATCGCATAGTGACGCTGCATGTCGCCGCGCGGGTGCATCATCACGACGACCGTCTTCTCGCCGCCGCGGCTGAAGAGCGTGCCGTCGCTCTCGCCCCCGTCCTGGGCGATCACGTGAACGGGCTCGACCCGGGTTCCGGCCGGCAGCTTCTCGAAGGACCAGAGGCTCGAGCCGCTGGCCGCGTATCGCGGAATCGTGGGTGCTGCCATGTCAGTCGCCCTTCCCTCCCTGGATGAGCTGGACCTGGTCGCGCATCGCGGCCCTCGCCTCTGCGCTCACCTCGAGCGGATTGGCGCAGTCGATGTTCACAGCCTCGATGTCGTCGGTCGAGAACTCCTGCCAGTGCTCGTCGGCCATCCGGCGGGCCGCCTCGCCCGGTCCGTGCACGGCGCCGCGCGGGTGCCACATGATCGTGGTCCCTTCCATGGGGTTGCCGCCGAGCGACCCGGCGTGCAGGAAGCCGATCTCGTCGTAGTCGACGTTGCGGTGGTAGTAGGGCAGCCGCATCGCCTCGCGATCGCGCTGCATCGGATGCGGCACGAAGTTGCAGAGCACCCAGCCCTCGGCCTCGAAGAGCGCGAAGGCACTCGGGGGAACGTGGTTGCGATCGGCGAAGACGGGTCGGAAATCCGTGTTGTGGAAGCGGAACGGAAAGAGATCGCCCTTCCAGCCCACCACGTCGAGCGGGTGGTGGGGATAGAAGAAGGCGGTGACGCGCCGGTCGCGCTGCACGCGCAGCTCGTACTCGCGACCCGGGTCGCCGGCCGCCGCCTTCGGCTCCGGAACCTCGAGCAGCGTGGGGTCGTAGGGATTGTGGCGACCGAGGCTCTCGTGCGCGGCGAGCCGGATCTCGCCGCGCGACTCGAGATGCAGGAAGTAGTTGTCGCGCGTCTCGGGCACCAGCCGCTGGGTGATGCCCTTCGGGACGACGAGGTAGTCGCCCGGTCGGAATCCGAGCGGACCGAACTCGGTCTCGAGGGTGCCCTCGCCGCGGTGGACGAACCAGAGCTCGTCGCCGTCCGCGTTGCGGACGTAGAAGGGCATCGGCTCGCTCCGGCGGCTGATCGAGACCCGGAGGTCACGGTTCGAGAAGGCCAGCGTGGGAGCGCCCCGCGGATCCGCGGCATCGCCGGCCTCGATGCGCTCGCCGTCCACGTCGCCCGGCGCGGAATCGCCCTCGACCCGGGACCAGCCCGTGGGCTCGTGGCGCCGGTAGAGCTCGGCCACCCGGCCGTGGAAGCCGCCCCGTCCGATCTCCTCTTCCTTGATCCCCGCGGGAACCGCCACATGGGCCTGGCGGGGCGTCTGGCCTTTCTGGTGGTGGATCCAGGACTTCACCGGCCCCTCGCGACACGCTGCTAGAACGTGTTTCAATTTTGAGCCGATTATGGGCGTGGCCGCCGCGTTTGTCTAGCAGCCGGTCGCCGCGGTCGGAGCGCCACGAGGCCCGGGCGGCCCCACCCTCTAGTTCCGGATCACGAAGCTCAGCACCGCGTGGGTGAAGCGGACGCAGTCGTCGTCGAGGCACTCGTCGCGACAGATCACGAGATCGGCGCCCGTGAGCAGACCGTCGCCGTCCGCATCGAGGAGCGAGAGCGGCGGACCCGCGACGCTCGTGAAGCGGTTGGCCACGAAGAGGCCGAGGTCGTCGAGGTCGAAGCCACCGTTCCCGTTCGGATCGCAGAGCTCGACCATGCAGACCGCGTCGCAGCCGTCGCCCGGCATCAGGTTCCCGTCGTCGCAGCCCTCTCCGGGGTCGAGGATCCCGTCGCCGCAGACCTCGAGCGTGCAGTCGGCACGACAGCCGTCGCCCGCGTCGAGGTTGCCATCGTCGCACTCCTCGCCCGCCTCGAGATCACCGTCGCCGCAGACCGGGGCCTGACCGTCGGAGCCGTCGATTCCCTCGAGCTTGACGACTCCGATGTCGGGCCCGGTCGGCGCACCGTTCTGGAGCTGGACCCCGGCCACGACGTCGTCGAACGGATCCACGGCGACCACGAGACCCCGGTCGAAGCTCGTCGCGTCCATTCCGTCGAGGTCACGGCGCCAGATCTGGGCGCCGGTGGCTGCATCGAGCTTGATCACGGCCGCCGACCGGCCGCCGACCGACTCGACGATGCTCCCGACGACGATCGGATCCCCGGCAGAGTCGAGCGCGACGGCCGACGCGAGGTCGTTGTCGAGGCTGCCTCCGCTCGCGCCGCCGTCCTGGACGAAGCGCCAGAGCTCGTTCCCGGTCGCCCCGTCGAACTTGATCGCCAGGAAGTCCTCGTCGTCGACCGCAGTCTCGATGAAGCCCGCAGCGTAGACATCGCCGTTCGGATCGGTCGCCACATCCTGGAGGAGATCGCTCCCGGGCACGGCCGGCCCGTCGAAGGACACGAGCCAGACCGTGGCACCCGTCACACCGTCGAGCTTGGCGGCGGTCGCGTCGTTCAGGCCGTTCGCGTCCGCGAAGCCCCCCACCGCCACGACGTCGCCGGCGGGATCGAGCGCGAGGGCGAAGGCTCCGTCCCCGCCGACCGGGGCCGCGCTCGTGAGCGCGCTGCGCCAGAGCTCGGCGCCGTTCGTCCCGTCGAGCTTCACCACCGCGAAGTCGCGCTCGGTCACCGCGTTCACCAGCACGCCGGCGACGAAGACGTCGCCATTCGCGTCGATCTCGATGTCCCGCGCCTCGTCGTCGAGGAAGAGCAGGCCCGCGGTGTCCGTGCCGCTCGGCTCCACCCGCCAGAGCTCGGCGCCGCTCGCCCCGTCGAACTTGGCGACCAGCATGTTCCCGCGCGGAGGCGTCTCGTTCGCCACCTGGCCCGCCGCGACCACGTCACCGTTCGGGTCGACGCCGACGGCGAGGGCCACATCGAAGGGCGCGGCGGTGGCCGTGCCGAAGAGCTCCTGGCGCCAGAGCTCGACCCCCGTCGCGCCAGCGAGCTTGGCCACGAAGAAGTCGCCCTCGGTCCCCGGGTTGTCGACCTGGCCCACGACCACCACATCGCCGTTGGCATCGAACACCACGTCGGCCGGACCGTCGCTGTCCGGGTTGGGCGCGAGGGTCCCGTCGATCTGGGTTCGCCAGAGCTCGTTGCCGAGCGGATCGAGCTTCACCACCAGGAAGTCGTTGTCGAAGGCCGCGGCCACGAAGACCGTGGCGGCCACCACCGTGTTGCCGGCCGGATCGATCGCGATCTCCTGCACGAAGTCGTTTCCGCTGCCCGGCCCATCGATCTCGACCCGGAAGGCCAGCGCCGCCCCCGCCAGCCCCACGAGGAGCGCCATCCGGGCGGAGACGTCAAGCTTCGAGAGCCGCTCGGGATCGGGTCGGAGCATGCGCCACCTCCTGGCGGGCATCGCACGCGCACCGGCAGGGGCTGCGCAGATGCCTTTGCAGGTGGGTGGCTTCTGGGGGAGTTTCGTGTCACCGAAGGCCGGGTCGGCCTCGCACACCGCGCGCGTGGCCCTGCCCTGCGACGCGGGCGTCGGGCGGCGGCTTCTCCGATTCGTCATGGCCCGAGGCACCCGGACCGCTAGCTTGCGGACATGATCTACGTCTGTGGTCTCGACGACATGCCGACTCACGTGGCGGCGCTCCGCGTCGCCCGTCTCGTCTCGCTGCTGCCGACGGCCGAGCAGCCGCCGACACCGTCCGGTTTCGCGGCCGAGCGCCATCTGCGCATCGAGATCGACGATGTCAGCGAGGCCCGGCCCGACCGGGTGCTCCCGGAAGAGGAGCACGTGGTCCGGCTGATCGACTTCCTGCGCGAGGTCGATCCGAACGAGCCGCTCCTGCTCCACTGCATGGCCGGCATCAGCCGCTCGATGGCGGCCGCCCTGATCGCCCTCGTGCTCGATGCCGAGGGCCGCGAGGAGGAGGCGGCCCGCCAGATCCGCGAGCTCGCGCCCCACGCGAGCCCGAACCGGCGCATCGTCGAGCTGGCCGATCGGCTGCTCGACCGGGAGGGCCGGCTCGTCGCGGCCCGCGATTCCATGGGACCGAACGAGCCCCTCCTGATCGGCCCCCTCGTCAAGCTGACGCGTCTGGCCTGAGCCGCCCACGACCCGTCAGCGGCTGGCCGGCCAGACACGGGCCCCCCCCCAGGCGCCGATGCGCCCCCACCGGCCGGCGGAACCCCGGCCACGCCCCGCAGGGCG
>CAYYUT010000135.1:0-8107 GCA_964474935.1 uncultured Spirochaetales bacterium | reverse complement strand
CCAGGGTGGCGTCGGGCAACCACTCGCCCGTCTCGTCGAAGGCCTTCTGGCCGGCCAGGACCTCCATCCAGGCGATCTTCTTGCTACCGCCGAAGGCCTTCTCGACCGCTGCGTCGAACACACGCACCGAGGCGGCCCAGATATCGGGCCCGGTGCCGTCGCCCTCGATGAAGGGAACGATCGGCTGATCGGGCACGACCAGGTGCCCCTCGGAGTCGAGGCGGATCTGCTCGCCGTGGGACGGTACGGAGGGGGTTGCGCTCGTCATTTCGGGCGCCTGGTATAGCGCGGCTGGGCGCTTCCGGTCAGGGTGCGAGCCGGGAGAGGAGGGATTTCGCCTCCTCTCGGATCTGCTCGCGCGACTCGGGGGCGACCTCGGGGATCGTGAGCCGCTGCCCCGGGTACAGCCGCGTCGGATCCTTGATCTGGTCGCGGTTGGCCCGATAGATCGCCGGCCAGAGTGTCGCGTCGCCGATCGAGTGCGACGCGATCTGCCAGAGCGTCTCGCCGGCCCGCACCTCGTGGACGGGGCCAGGCCGGGCAGCGGTCCCGGCGGCACCGCCGAGCACGGGATCGGCTCCGGCGGGCCCCCCGGCCCCGAGCCCGAGCACGGCCACCCAGAGACCGACGGCAGCCGCGCACGAGATCCGGCGGCCCACCCGTCTGCTCACGGCGTGCCCCGGGACGGCCGCGCGATCCGGAGCGCCAGCTCGCGGAGCTGTTCGGGCTCGACCTCGGACGGAGCGCCCATCAGGAGATCCTGTCCGCGCTGGGTCTTCGGGAACGCGATCACGTCGCGCAGGCTCTCGGCCTCGGCCAGCACCATGACGGTCCGGTCGTAGCCGAAGGCGAAGCCCCCGTGCGGCGGCGCACCAGCGTCGAGTGCGTTCAGGAGGAAGCCGAAGCGGGCCTCCGCCTCGGGCTTCGGATACCCCAGCAGCTCGAGGATCCGGCGTTGAACGTCGCTGCGGTGGTTGCGCAGGCTCCCCGACCCGAGCTCGATCCCGTTCACCACGAGGTCGTAGTGGGTCCCGCGGACCCGCTCGGGGTCGCTCTCGAGCAGGGGCAGGTCGCTCTCGAGCGGAGCCACGAAGGGCTGGTGCGCATAGGTGAGCCCCCCTTCGTCGTCTCGTTCGAAGAGTGGGAAGTCGACCACGAAGAGGGCATCGAACTCCCGCCCGTCGACCCGCCCGAGGCGTCGCCCGAGATCCGTGCGCAGACGGGACAGGATCGCGTTGGCACGGCCCGCCTCGTCGGCCTGGAAGAAGAGCAGGCTTCCGGGCCGGGCGCCGGTGCGTTCGCCGATGGCGGCGCGCTCGGCCTCGGAGAGGAACTTCGCGATGGGCGACTGCCAGCCCCCGTCCTCGGTCACCCGGATCCAAGCGAGCCCCTTGCCCGCGAGCTCCTTGCGGACGAAGGCCTCGAGGCGATCGATCTCGCCGCGCGAGAGCTCGCCCGCGTCGTGGATGGGGAGACACTTCACGATGCCACCGCGATCGACGTTCTGTCGGAAGGCCCGGAACTCACTCTCGGCGAAGACGTCGCTCAGCTCGACGAGCTCGAGCTGGATCCGGGTGTCCGGCGCATCGCTTCCGTAGCGCGCCATCGCCTCGTGATAGGACAGGCGCGGGAAGGGGCACGGCAGCGTCACCTCGGCGGCCTCGGAGAAGCCGCGCGCCGTCACCGCCTCGAGGACCTCGAGCACGTCGTCGACGCCCACGAAGGACATCTCGAGATCGATCTGGGTGAACTCGAGCTGCCGGTCCGCGCGCAGGTCCTCGTCGCGGAAGCAACGCGCGATCTGGAAGTAGCGGTCGAAGCCGGCGACCATCAGGAGCTGCTTCAGGATCTGGGGCGACTGCGGCAAGGCGTAGAACTCGCCCGGCTGCAGCCTGCTCGGAACCAGGAAGTCCCGGGCTCCTTCAGGCGTGGCGCGCGCGAGGGCCGGCGTCTCGATGTCGAGGAATCCGAGCTCGCCGAGCGTGGTCCGAACCGACTGGGTGAGCCGGTGCCGCAACGCGATGGCCCGCTGGAGGGGCGGCCGACGCAGATCGTGGATCCGGTGGCGCAGCCGAACCTGCTCCTCGACCCCCGCGTCCTCCTCGATCGGAAAGGGCGGCGGCGTCGCGGTGTTCAGGATCCGGAGTTCATCGGCGACGATCTCGACCGCGCCGGTCGGCATGCCCGGATTGACGGTTTCCTCGGAGCGATGCGCCACCCGTCCGCGGATGGCCACCACGAACTCGGAGCGGAGCGCATCGGCCCGCCCGTGCGCCTGGCTCGAGGTGTCGGGCTTGAAGACGATCTGCACGATTCCGCTGCGGTCGCGGAGATCGACGAAGACCACCCCGCCGTGATCGCGTCGGCGGTGCACCCAGCCGGCCAACACGACCTCGTCGCCCACGTGGTCGGTACGCAGCACGCCACAGGGATGAGTTCGTCGCAGAGCACCCAGGTCGTCGAGTGCGGCGTCGAGCGGTGTCGTCGCAGGAGGTCCAGCGGAGCGGTCGAGCGTTCCCACGCGTTTCCTTCTTCGCACCCGGGACCCGAGGTCCGGGGCGCGCCAACCATCTCGCGCGCCAGCCGGCTCACGAAGCCACTGGGCTCACGAGGCCAGCCGGCTCGCGGGTCGAATGGCCGGCCTGCCAACCCCGACCTGCCAACGGTTCGCTGCGACGGACGGCTTGCGGGTCGTCTCCTCGTCGAGTCGACCGGCTGGCGCGCCGACGGCAGCCGGGTCTGCCCCGAGGCGCCGCGCCCGCGGGACGGCGTATCACCGATTTCCCGCGCGGCCCTCCACGCAGAGCGAAGACCATCGAGATTTCAGCGAATGGCTAGCAGAGCACCGAGAGACGATCAAACCTTGCTGGCGAGCTCGCGCGCCCCGCAGACCCGATTGCGACCCAGCGACTTCGCGCGGTACATCGCCTTGTCGGCCACCCCCAGCACCTGCTCGCGATCGGCCCCGTGATCCGGGTAGGTCGCGACCCCGACGCACACGGTCAGCGAGATGGGCCCCTGGCGGCCTCCATCGAAGCTGTGCTCCGCGACCTGGCGGCGGATCCGCTCGGCCACCTGTACCCCGCGTCCGTGGTCGGTGTCCGCCAGGAGGATCGTGAACTCGTCCCCTCCGTAGCGTGCGACCGTATCTACCTCGCGGACGCAGCCCGCCAGCACGCTTCCGAGCTCGCGCAGGGCATGCGATCCGACGAGATGGCCCCGTCGGTCGTTCACCTGCTTGAAGTGGTCGAGATCCAGGAAGAGCACCGAGAGCGGTGTGTGATAGCGCTCCGCCCGACGGATCTCGTGCTCGATCGCCGAGTGCAGATAGCGTGCGTTGTGGAGCTCGGTGACGTCGTCGATGAAGGCCTTCTCCTTGGCGAGGTGGTAGCGAACGGCGTTCTCGAGCGAGGTTCCGGCGGCCTGGGAAACCAGAGCGGCACGCTCCCAGTCGCCCTCGTCGAAGCGGCGTCCGTCGCCGAGCAGCCAGAGCACGCCGGCTTCGTTCGTCTGGGATCGGATCGGGACGGTGAGCACCCGGTCGGTATCCACCTGCGCACGCGCGAAGGCCTCGAAGACGGCGCCGTGTGTGGTCTCGTCGATGTCGCCGATACGGTCGACCTCCACCGGCTTCTCGCTCACCAGGATCTCGCGGAGCGCGACGGCCTGCGACTCGGAGAAGCCGCGGAAGGCCACCGAGTCGGACATCGCCAGCGACGATCGATTGAAGAGCGCGATGCCGCGGGTGCGGGCGAGACTCTCGAGGAGCAGCTCGAGCGCGAGGGCGTAGACCTCCCCCACCTCGAGGCAGGGCGACAGGACGCGGCACGCCTGCAGCGTCGACACCGCACTGCGGAGACGTTGGTTCTCCTCGACCAGCCGGCGCCGTTTCACGATGCGATCGACGGCGATGCGAAGCACCTCGGGGCGCAGGGGCTCGCGAAGCACTTCGACACCCCCCGCGGCGATGCCGGCGTCGGGTTCGGGCGCGTCGGCGGGAAGCACCAGGACCCAGTCGAGGTCCGGGAGATCCGCGCCCATCGCGGCCAGTACGCCGTCCAGACCGTGATCGGCGTGTTCGAGGCCGCCGACCACGAGGTCGAAGGGCTCACGCGCGAGCCGTGCGATGGCGAGCTCGGCGGTGGCGGCGCGCTCCACCTGTGCGACGTCGGCGAGCGCACTGCCGGCGAGCTCGGCCGCGGCGCGGCTCGGGTCCACCAGCAGGATCCGCGCTTCGGGGGATGTCAGATTCATGCGTTCCTCGCCGAGGGCCCGCTTGAGCATCGTCCGGCCGCGAGGTTCCCTTGAGTGGAAACCCTGAGCCGGTAGGATGCGTGCAGGCGAGGCGAAGGGCCTGCGCAACACGACGGAGCCGCGCGATGACCCGTCTCGAAGCCGGAGGCTGCCCCCACCCCCACCCGACCGGGGTGGCCTCGGGGGTGGGTGTGTCCCCGACGCGGAGCGGACCGGAGAGATCCGGGAGACGCGCGCCGTGAGCCTCGACGACTGGCAGCGGGATCGCGCGAACTTCCGCTGGGACGTTCCCGAGCACTTCAACTTCGGACGCGACGTCGTCGACCGCTGGGCCGAGAGGCCCGAGCGACCCGCCCTCCTCTTCCGAGGGGAGGATGGCCGCTCGCGCGAGCTGGGCTTCGGCGAGGTGAAGGATGCGTCCGACCGTTTCGCGAGCCTGCTCGCGGCACGCGGTGTCGGCCCCGGCGAACCGGTGGTCGTGCTGCTGCCGCGGATTCCCGAGTGGCACGTGGTGATGGTGGGAGCGCTGAAGGCGGGAGCCCTGGTGATCCCGTGCTCGTCGATCCTGCGGCCCAAGGACCTCGCCTTCCGCGTGAACCACAGCCGCGCCGACGCCCTCGTCACCACGGCCGAGCTCGCGCCGACCGTGGCCGAGGTGCGTTCGCAGCTCGGGAGTCTGCGGCTCGAGCTGGCCTTCGACGCGGACGGCCGGCGCGCCGACGGGTTCGAAGACCTCGGCGAGGCCCTCGAGGCCACGTCGCCCGACGCGGCCGGCCAGCGCCCGACCCGCGCCGAGGACCCCGCCCTCGTCTACTACACCTCGGGCACCACGGGACGCCCGAAGGCGGTGCTCCACACGCACGCCTACACCTGGGCGCAGCGCTTCACCGCACGCTTCTGGCACGGTCTGCGGGAAGGCGAACGCATCTGGACGACGAGCGACACAGGCTGGGCCAAGGCGGCGTACGGGGTGATCTTCGGTCCCTGGAGCCTCGGAGCCGAGGTCGTCCTGTGCGACATGCGCTTCGATCCGGAACGCGAGATCGCGCTTCTCGCCGAGCTCGACCCCCACGTGTTCTGCGCACCGCCCACCGAGTATCGAATGCTCGTCAAGCAGGACATCTCGCGGCTCGGGCCCCGACGCCTGCGCGAATGCGTGTCGGCCGGCGAGCCGCTCAACCCCGAGGTCATCCGGGTCTGGCAGGAAGCGACCGGGCTCACCATCCGGGATGGCTACGGACAGACCGAGACGATCCTCCTGGTCGGCAACTATCCAGGGGTGCCACTACGACCCGGCTCGATGGGTCTCCCGATGCCGGGGCACCGGGTCGAGATCGTGGACGAGTCCGGCCGCGTCGTGACACCGGGAGAGGTCGGGGACATCGCCGTCGAACGGGGCCCGGCGAGCCTCTTCCGCGAGTACTGGCAGGATCCCGACGCGACCGCCGACACCCGGCGGGGCGACTGGTACGTGACGGGCGACCGCGCACGCCGCGACGAGGACGGCTACTTCTGGTTCGTGGCGCGCGCGGACGACGTGATCATCTCGGCCGGCTACCGCATCGGTCCCTTCGAGGTGGAGAGCGCGCTCGTCGAACATCCCGACGTGCTCGAGGCGGCTGCGGTCGCCGACCCCGACCCCGAGCGGGGCCACGTCGTGAAGGCCTTCGTGGTGCTGCGCGAAGGGTTGGCCGGCGACGAGGCCCTCGCCCGCGAACTGCAGGATCACGTGAAACGGGTCACCGCCCCCTACAAGTACCCGCGACGCATCGAGTTCGTCGCTTCCCTGCCGAAGACGGTGAGCGGGAAGATCCGACGGGTGGAGCTCAGGTCCCGGTCCTGAGGTGCCCGGCGTCCCGGGCGACGTACCCCCCTCCCGCCGCCGTGGCATCCAGGAAGGCGCACGGGTAGCGCGTGGCCAGACCATCGACGGCGCCGCGGCTCCGAGCGTTCTCCGTGCTCGAGGGTGCGGGTCCCGCTACTGGGCGTAGCGCCGGTCTTCGGGAGGCAGGACCCGGGACCAGCTCGCGCCCTCGTCGGTGGAACGCAGGATCTTGCCCCGCTGGCCGACGATGTAGCCGGCGGCGTGGTCGGGCGAGAAGTCGATGTCGCGCATGAAGGTGAAGACCGTCGGGAACCCTCGCTCCGGTCGGCGCCAGGTCTCGCCCCCGTCGAGGGAGACGCGCACCAGGCCCTTCTCGCCGACGGCGATCGATCGACCGTTCACCGAGTCGACGGCGAACAGGGCCTGCTTCCGGTCGGTCTTCACGTAGCGCCAGGTGCGACCCCCATCGGTCGACCGCAGCACCACCCCGCCCACCCCCGCGATGAGGCCGTTGTTCGCGTCCTTGAACCGGATCCGGAACAGATACGGGTTCTGGGCCACGCGTACCTCGACGCCCGATGCGGGCGCGAGACGACTCTCGAGATAGCGCTTCAGGAATCCGGGATCCTCGTCGAGGAAGTCCTCGTAGTCCCAGGGCGGACCGCCTCGGACGCGGATCCGGTCGAAGAGGATGCCGTTGTCCTCGAGTACCTGGCGCACGCTGGCATTACGCGCCTCGAGAATCTCGAAGAGCTCGTAGGGATCTTCCTCCTCGCCGAACTCGCGAAGCTCGCGCTCCGTGGCGTAGGCCTCGATGTCGATGTTGAGGTGGCTCTCGTCGGCCACCTCGCCGGCGAACAGGGCGAGTCGATCGACGTCGGGATCCACGAGCTCCATCGTGTTGTAAGCCATCTCGATCGGATCGATCGAGATGTCGCCGATGATCTCGGCACGCTCCCACGAGAGCCCGGTATCCTGCGAATAGAAGATGTAGCCGAACTCCCCGACGGCCCAGCAATTGGTGGGCGCGGCCGGCAGGCAGTAGACGTCGTTCAGGCCGACGTCCTCGTAGACCTTCTCGCCCGCGCGTACCCGCTCCTGCTCGACCGGAGCGAGCCACACGAATCGAGGATGGGTCTCGTCGATGGTGAGCGAGCGGTCGTCCTGCCAGGTGTTGCCGCCGTCGTCGGTGAAGATGATCGTGCCCCATTCGCCGACGGCGAGCGCGGTGTTGCCGTCGATGGCATGCACCGCGAAGAGGTGGCTGCCCTGCTCTCGCTTGATGTTCGGCTGCTGGCCCCAGGTGCTTCCGCCGTCGGTGGTCCGCATGATCATGCCGCGTTGGCCGACCACCCAGCCGAGATCGGGCGTCGCCATCGAGACGTCGTACAGGGATGTCTGTGTCCCGCTGTCCAGCTTCTCCCAGCTCTCTCCCTGGTCGGTCGTGCGGTAGACCGCACCGTAGTACCCGACGGCCATCGCATGCTGGGGGTCGGGGGCCGAGACGGCGAACAGATCGTCGTAGATGCCGATCTCTCCCGGCCCGTAACGGGGCGAGAAGTCGTAGTCGTGGCAGCCGGCCAGGACCAGCGCGGCGAGGACCAGCGCGGACCCTACGACCCGCACGCGGGGGGAAGAGGTGGAGGGGCGGGAATGCATGAACTCTCCTCGAGTCCGTCGAAGCCGCGAGCCGAGACCCCTCGAACCTCCGTCGAGGGAGCCCCGGCCCGACGATGCGTCGATGCCATGGACGTGGGCGTTCAGCGGCCCTTCGTCAGCCGGCCCACGTCGATGTACCGGCGGATCTTGCCCTTGCTGCTGTAGGGCTCACCGTTCTTGTCCCAGAACTCGATGCGGTTGCCGGTACCCGTCTGCACGTTGACGATCGTATCGCTCACGATGGTGAGATCCCGCGGCTTCTCGACGCCTTCCCAACCCTCGTAGTAGTCGTCGTCGTCCTCGCTCCAGCGGGAGTTGTGCCAGATGATCTTCCACAGCTCCTCCTTCTGGTCGTAGGCGAAGGAGTAG
>CAYYUT010000134.1:7376-8116 GCA_964474935.1 uncultured Spirochaetales bacterium | reverse complement strand
CAGCGGAAGCTCCTCCACCGGAAGACCCAGCGACTCGCCCACCCCCCGACAGGTGAGCTTCCCACGCCAGGCGTTGACGCCCAGCTGGAGCGAGGGATCGTCCGCCACGGCGCGCTCGACACCGAGCTCGGCGATTCGTTCCACGTAGGGCAGCGTCGTGTTGGTGAGCGCGAAGGTCGAGGTCCGCGGCACCGCGCCGGGCATGTTGGCGACCCCGTAGTGGAGCACGCCGTGCTTCGTGTAGGTCGGTTCGGAGTGCGTGGTCGGGTGGATGGTCTCGATGCAGCCACCCTGATCGACCGCCACGTCGACGATCACGGAGCCCGGATCCATGCGGGCGACGAGCGCCTCGCTCACCAGGGTAGGAGCCCGTCGGCCGTGCACGTAGACCGCTCCGATCAGCAGGTCGCATTCCTCGACCGACCGCTCGACGTTGTTCGGGTTCGAGTAGAGCGTGTTCAGGTCGCCGTGGAAGATGTCGTAGACGTAGGAGAGGCGGCGGAGATCCACGTCGAGCACGTCGACCTCGGCGCCCATCGCGTGGGCAACCCGGACGGCGTTGATGCCGACGATGCCGGCGCCGATCACGCAGACCCGTCCACGCGGCACGCCGGGGACGCCGCCCACGAGCAGCCCCTTTCCACCCCGGTTCTTCTGGAGCAGGGTGATCCCGACCTGGGCTGCCAGGCGGCCGGCCACCTCGCTCATCGGCGCGCGCACGCGGAACGCGCCGTCGGGCT
>CAYYUT010000134.1:0-7366 GCA_964474935.1 uncultured Spirochaetales bacterium | reverse complement strand
GCGATCGCGATGACCCCCGTGTCGAGCAGCAGGCGGGTGGTCTCGGGTGCGGCCGCCAGGTGGAGATAGGCGAAGAGTGTCTGCTCGCGGCGAAGCCGGGCGAGCTCTCCCGGCGTGGGCTCCTTCACCTTCACGACCAGCTCGGGCGCCGTCCACGCGTCGTCGGTCGCGACGATCCGAGCCCCAGCCGCCTCGAAATCCGCATCGGAGAAGCCGCTGCCCTCTCCGGCACCCCGCTCGACCTGCACGGAGTGGCCGGCATCGACGAGGGTGCGCACACCCGACGGGATCATTCCGACCCGATACTCGCGGTCCTTCGTCTCGCGAGGAATCCCGATCTCCACGCTGCCTCCGCCTCAGCCGTCGTGGCTGTAGGCTTCGATCAGGATGTCGGCGATCTCGGGCCGCATGATGCGCGGGTCGGGACGCTCGCCACCTCGGAGCTGCTCGCGCACCTTGGTTCCGCTGATGCTGTAGGGCTTCTCGTCGGCGTGATTCTCGGTGAGGTCGACCCGTCCGAGCGACTCGTAGAACGCCGCGAATCCGACCTTGCAGGGTTCGAGATGGAGCTCGCCCGCGAGCTCGTCGAAGATCTGCTGGGCGTCGAAGTCGCCCCAGATCGGGCTGCCATCGTCGAAGGGCGCATCGGCGTGCTTGCGTCCGATCACGAGATCGCTGAAGCCGAAGTTCTGGCGGTAGATCGCATGCATCACCGCCTCCTTGGGGCCGCCGTAGAACATCTTGATGTCCATGCCCACCAGCTCGAACACGTCGTTCAGGTCGTAGCCGACCTTCTCCCACAGCTCGACGTCCTTGTCGCCCTGACCGAGCAGCCGGAGGTCGTGGAGGGCCCGGTAGCAGCGCATCCGGATGCTCGCGGGGACGGCGTCCCCCTTGAGCTCGCCCATCAGGGGATTGAGCACCACACCGGTCAGATGGCCGGCTCGTGTCAGCTTCTCGGCGCCCGCCACCAGCGCGTACTCGTGGGCTCGATGCAGCGGGTTGCGCGTCTGGAAGGCCAGCGCCCGCTCCCACTTGCGGCTCCGGATCAGGGCGCGGGTCATGCGCGGCGGAAGCATGTAGGTGCCGTAGTCGGTGTTCGGGGGCTGGGGAAGCGCCTGGAGGCGACCGCCGACCAGCTTCGTGCGCGGGTCGTCCTCGATGGCGTGGCCGCCCGGGTGGTCGAAACGCTCGGTCCCGTAGACCCCCTTCACGTACTTGGGCTTGTCCCAGTCGAAGACCTCGATGCCGTCGAGCCGGCCGATGATCTCCCCCGCGTCGTTGCGGACCGCCGTCGACCCGTCCGATCCGAGCGTTCCCGCCTCGGCGTCCGTGATCGGGAGCGCGAGCGGAATCGTCCAGGCGTAGCGATGCCCCTCTCGCTCGATCACCTGCTCGTCGAGCACGCGATGCCAGGCTTCCGACCCCATCGGGCCTTCGAGCGGCGAGAGCAGGCCGTCGGCGATCCGGTAGACGGTGGACAGGTCGGCCCGATTGACGGCGACCGAGGGCAACTTCTCTGCCTCCGCCAGGAAGACCTTCCGGTCCTTCAGCGAGATGGTCCGGTCGACCGGCTCGGCGAGTCCTCCATGCACCGGGACCAGATCGCCTCCGTTCGCAGCACGCTCACTCGACATCCTCGAACTCCTCGAATGGTTGGTCGTTCAGCATCTTCCGGGGCGCCCGGGCTCACCAGCGCGGCCGGGTGCCGTCTCCCCCGTCGTCCAGGAAGAGGCGGTCGCCCGTCCCGTCGAAGCGACGCACGCGCAGGATCTCCCGCCGCGACTCCTCGGACACATAGGCCACGTATCGGCCGTCGGGCGACACCGCCGGAGCCAGCTCGTTGGTCGTGCCATGACTGCCGATCGCGGTCTTGCCGGTGCCGTCCGGCCGCATCCGCCAGAGGCGCCAGCGCTGGCGATCGTGTTGGGAGTAGACGATCCACCGGCCGTCGGGGGTGTAGACCGGATCGCGGCCCCGCGCCACGAGCTGGGGCTCGACCTCCCCGCTGGGATCGGGGTCGACGAGCGATATGCCGAAGCGACCGCGCGCGAGCCGGTGGGCGTACGCCAGCCGCGAGCCATCGGGTGCCCAGGCCACCCGGTCGGCCGCAATGTCGGTCAGGAGCTGCCGTGGCCGCGCCAGCTGGGGCCCCGTCACATAGAGATGGACCGCGACACGTCCACCGGACGGCTCGAAGGCCAGATAGGCCAGCCGACGATCGGGACCGTAGGCACCCCCGGCCACGAGGCCGGGGTGTCGTGTGGCCTGACGCACGGTCCGTGTCGCCAGATCGAACTCGAACAGCTGGATCGGAGAGACCCGCTGGCTGGCGAAGAGCAGACGCCCACGGTCCTCGTCCCAATCGAGCGGGACCGCCCCGGGGAGGGTCGCGTCGATCAGCGACAGGTCCTGTCGCTGGGGATCGAAGAGCGCCAGCCGACCGTCCGCGGCCTGGCCGCGGTTGCCTCGCAGCTCGCTGATGAAGTCGCCGACGTCGTCGAGGTGTACCACCGTGCCCTGACTCTTCGGCCCCGGGTCGCCGGTCAGCCGTTCGGCACGCTCGCGCGCCTCGACCGGCGAGCGGTACACGATCGCGATCGGAGCGGGCGTGAGCTCCTCGAAGTCGATCACGATGGGCGCGCAACCCGCCAGAGCCAGGAGTGCCAGAGCCAGCGAGCGCTGCGAACGCGTCACACGACCTCCACGTCCGCATGGGCGATCAGGGCCCCGGAGAAGGCCCCGGACGGCGCAGCCCGTCGGAACAGACCGGCTTCCTTCACCCGCTTGCCCAGCACGGACACCACGATCTGGTCGGCATCGGGGAACGGAAACAGCGCGTGGTCGGCGAACTCGAGATCCATGGCCGAGAGATAGGCCGGCAGACCGACATGCGAGTGGTAGACGGCCGTGACGCGTTCGCCGCGGGTCTCGGCCTCGCGTTCCACGCGGAGCACCTCGGCGGGATCGATCCAGAAGGCCTCGCGCCCGTCCCGAGGGTGGGTGAGCGGATCCTCGGAATGCAGCTGGGTCATGCGATTGCGGCAGCGGTGCACGCGGCGATGGCGATCGACGCCATCCCCCGTGACGAGACCGCAGCACTCCTCGGGAACGGCCTCCCGCGCATGCGCATAGATCTCGTGGAGGATGTCGCCCGGCAGGACGACGGGAGTCTGCTCGCGGTCGGGGTCGACGCTTCGGCTCAAAGCGGGGAGAGACTAGCCCGCACGGCTAGATCACGTAACTCGGAGGCTCGCTCACGGCCCGCGGCACGGCGGCGCGGACCGCCGTCCGACAGAGCGCCTCCAGGCTGATGCTGGCCAGGACCTCCCCGAAGCCAGTGCCGAGCGCGGCCCACACGAAGTCGGGTCGGTAGGTCGAGGGCTCGGCCGCGTCCTCGGGCGGGGCCACGCCTTCGCACAGCGACTCCGGCAAGGGCCCCTCGAGGGCCTCGACGATCTCTCGCAGACTGATCTCGGCGGCCGGCCGCGCCAGCTGGTAGCCGCCGCCCGGGCCGCGCTTGCTGACCACGAGATCGGCGCGGCGCAGGCGATGGAAGATCTGCTCGAGGTAGCGGCTCGGGACGCCCTGGCGATCGCCGATCACGCGCACCTGCACCGGGGACGCCTGGCCATTGTAGGCGAGGTCGAACATGCCGCAGATCCCGTACTGAACCTGGTGCGAGAGCCGCATCGCGCGCCGAGCATGCAGGAGCCCCCGGTCCGGAGCAAGCAGCCGCCGGACCGACGCGATAAGGTTGGCGTCGGGCCCCACCCACGCGCGCGTCCTCCAACGCGCCCTGCCCGACGACACTGGACGGCCGCATCGTGTCCCGCCGACTCGATTCCCCGCAGCCGCGACCCGCGTCCGCAGTGCACGCGGGCGACGCCCGCGCCTCCATCCACGCCCTGGCCGACTACCTGCGACGCGACCCGGCCTTCGCCGACGCCCTCTGTCACGAACGGAGCCTGCCGAGCCGGACGGCCGTCACCGGCCCGCTGCCGCGCGGCTTCGACACGCTGCGGCCCCTGCTCGACGGACGCGGGATCGCCCATCTCTACGCCCATCAGATCCGGGCTCTGGAGCGCCTCGACAAGGGACACCACGTGGTGCTCGCCACCCCGACGGCGAGCGGCAAGACCCTCGTCTACAACGCTCCCGTCCTCGCCCACGCCCTGCGCGAGCCGGAGGTGCGCGCGCTCTATCTGTTCCCACTGCGGGCGCTCGAGCAGGACCAGCGCCAACGCCTCGAATCCGACATCGCGCGGCTCGGCGGCGCGGGCGAGCGCCCGAGCGTTGCGGTCTACGACGGCGACACCAAGCCGCACGCGCGTCGCCGGATCCGCGAGCAACCACCGAACGTCCTGATCAGCACGCCCGACATGCTCCATGCGGGCATCCTCCCGAACCACGTGTCCTGGGAGGGCTTCTTCCGGCATCTGCACTACGTGGTGCTCGACGAGCTGCACGCCTATCGCGGTGTGTGCGGCTCGCACGTCGCCCAGGTGCTGCGACGGCTGCGCCGGGTCTCAGCCTTCCACGGCAGCCGTCCCCGCTTCGTGGCCGCCTCGGCGACGATCGCGAACCCCGGAGAGCTCGCGACCGGCCTGACCGGCGAGCCCTTCGAGGTGATCCGGGAGGACGGCGCCCCGCGACCCGAACGGCGCGTGATGCTCTTCAATCCCCGGGGTTCGCCCTACACGGCCGCCGCGCGGCTCTTCCGGGCCGCAGTGCGGCGCGGTCTGCGCACGATCGCCTTCACCAAGGCGCGGCGCATCACCGAGCTGATGCATGCCTGGGTGGTCGACGCCGATCCGGGGCTCGCTTCGCGGATCAGCTCCTACCGCGCCGGCTTCCTGCCCGAGGAGCGCCGCGAGATCGAGGCCCGCCTCTTCCGGGGAGAGCTCGCGGGAGTGATCTCGACCTCGGCCCTCGAGATGGGCATCGACGTCGGGGATCTCGACGTCTGCATCCTCGTCGGGTATCCGGGCAGCCAGATCGCGATGTGGCAGCGGGCCGGCCGCGTCGGCCGCAGCCGCGAGGCGCTCGTCGCCCTGATCGCGCAGCCCGATGCGCTCGACCAGTACCTCGCGTCGCACCCCGAGATGCTCTTCGAACGCGAGTTCGAGCACGCGGTCGTCGATCCCCGCAACGAAGAGCTCCTGGCCGGGCATCTGCCCTGCGCGGCCGCCGAGGTGCCGCTCCGCGAAGGCGAGCCCTGGCTCGAGGAGCCGCGCATGCCCGAGCGCATCGCCCGTCTGGAAGAGGACGGGACCCTGCTGCGCAGCGCCACCGGACGCGAGTGGTTCACGGCGCGCCGCCGCCCCCATCGCGACGTCGACCTGCGGCAGCTCGGAAGCTCTTACACGATCGAGCTCGAAGGCCGGGAGGGTCGCGCCCGTGTGATCGGCTCGAGCGGTGCAGGCCGGGTCTTCGCCGAGTGTCACGCCGGGGCCATCTATCTGCATCGCGCGCGCCAGTACCGTGTGCGCCGTCTCGACATCGAGACGCGGCGGGTCGAGGTCGAGCCGGTCGACGTCGCCTACTACACGCGGGCTCTCTCGGACAAGGAGACGACCATCCTCGACCGGACCCGCACGCGTCCGGCCGGCGCCTTCCGCCTCGTCGAAGGACGCGTGAGGGTCACCACCCGGATGAAGAGCTACGAACGTCGCCGGGTCCACGGCCAGGATCTGCTCGGGAGCGAGCCCCTCGATCTGCCGCCCTCGTCTTTCGAGACGACCGGCATCTGGCTCGAGATGCCCGACGAGATCGAGGTGGCCGTGAAGAGCGAGGGCCGCCATCTGATGGGCGGCATCCACGCGATCGAACACGCCGCCCTCTCGCTCTTCCCGCTCTTCGCGCTCTGCGATCGTCTCGACGTGGCGGGCATCTCGTACGCGCGGCATCCCCAGACCGGCGGCCCGGCCGTCTTCCTCTACGATGCGCAGCCCGGCGGGCTCGGGCTCGCCGCGAGCCTCTTCGATCGGGCGGAGACCCTGCTCGAGGCCACCCTCGAGATGATCGACGACTGCCCCTGCGACGCCGGCTGTCCGGCCTGCGTCCACTCGCCGAAGTGCAGCAACGGGAACCGTCCGATCGACAAGCCGGCCGCGATCCAGGTGCTGCACCTGCTGCTCGGCCACGACCCGCTGCCCTGTGTGGAACGGCCGGAACACTCGACCCTGCGACCGAGCCAGCCCGACCAGGCCGATGCCGTGGAAGCCGCTGCGTCGGAGCCTCCTCCGCCCCGCCTCGTCTATCTCGACCTCGAGACCCAGCGGAGCGCCGAGGAGGTCGGGGGCTGGCACAACGCCCACCTCATGCGGGTGGCGCTGGCCGTGGTCTACGACTCGTGCGAGGAGCGCTTCACCACCTATCACGAGGCCGAGGTGCCGGCGCTTCTCGACCACCTGGCGCGGGCCGACCTCGTGGTGGGCTTCAACATCGCGCGCTTCGACTACTCCGTCCTCCGCGGCTACGCGACCGAGAGCCTCGGCGGTCTCCCGACCTTCGATCTGCTGGATGCGGTCCGGGCCCGGATCGGATTCCGGCTCTCGCTCGCCCACCTGGCGGAAGAGACGCTCGGGGCCGAGAAGCAGGCGGACGGGCTCCAGTCGCTGGCCTGGTGGCGGGAGGGACGGGTCGCCGAGATCGAGACCTACTGCCGACGCGACGTGGAGCTCGTGCGCGATCTCTTCGCGCACGCCTGCCGCGAGGGTCATCTCCTGTTCAGGACGCGAGGCGGACAGCGCGTACGGATTCCGACGCCCTGGTCGCGGGCCGAGATCCTCGAGTCGGTCCGGGCCGAGGCCGGAACACCCGCGCCGCCGCGTCGCCGGGCTCAGTGAAGGGCGGGGAGTCCCGAGTCGAGAGAGCTCGCGAGCACCTCGAAGTAGATCATCACCATCAGGTACCGAAGCTCGCTCGGGAGCTCGCTGATGAAGGCGCGCCCCGCCGCAGCGTCGGGCAGCCGCAGCAGGTGGTAGATCACCTCGTGGACGTCGTCGAAGCGGGTCTCGAGCAGGTCCTGGAGGTATTCCGGGTCCTGCGCGAACGCCGACCGGATGGTGCCGACGTCGAAGAGCAGATGGGTGCCGCGGCGGCTGCAGTCGAGAAGCGCCCGGGTGTGCACACGAACCCTCGCAGGGCCGGCGGCGCGGCCTCCTGGCCGCGCGCACCCGACCCGCCCTACCTTGTTCGGAACATCGGAGGCCCGAGTTGAACGATTCCCAGGTCCACCGGCCCGCCAAGGCCCCGCCCCTTCCCCCGAGGGATTGGGCGGCGCTCCGGAAGCTCTTCCCGGTGACCCGCGAGCTCGCCTATCTGAACCACGCCGGCGTGGCGCCGATCTCCACCCGGGTGG
>CAYYUT010000133.1:0-8134 GCA_964474935.1 uncultured Spirochaetales bacterium | reverse complement strand
GCTCATGAGGCCTCCATCGCCTGGGCGACGGGGGAACGCTGCACGCCGTGGAGACGCCGCCTCCAGTCGCCCATGATCGGATCGATCTCGTATTCGAGGTAATCGGCCACGCGAACCCAGTCGCGGAGCTTCTGGGCGTCGAGCAGCGCGTCGAGCCAGGGCTGCAGATCGGACTCGATCTCGTGCAGGGTGCGCCCGGCGTCACCGAGCTGTTGTCCGGCCGAGGCCACCGCGAACACCAGGACCGAGAGGGCGTCGAGGAGGTCGGCGTAGAGTCGGTTCCCCTGCTCGATCTTCCCGCCGCGCAGGAGCGACGATGTCTGCGCGAGCGCTTCGCGAATGCGTCCGAGATACTCGTCGGCGCTCGCGAGCGTGGCGAGCGCGACCGAGGTCGGCGTGTCGGTCTCGACGTCGACGCGGGCGACGTCGCCGAGAGCGATGGATTCGAGCAGCTCCCGGTCCTCGCTCGAGAGGTCTCGGCCGTCGACCTCCACCCGGGTGACGACCCGGTCCGACTCGGGATGCAGGCAGCGGGCGATCGCGTCGCCCACGCTCTCGCAGCCCGAGAGATCGATCTCACGCTCGGTGCCGTCGCAACGGATTCGAACCATGTCCCCTCCCCCCATTGCCGTCTCTTCCGGATGGCCGTGCGACGAGTCGAAGAGCAAGCGACATGCCAAGCACCGACCCCGTGGCCCTCGGCACCGCGCCGGGAGACCGGAACTACCCGAAGGCACACGGCTTGCACAGACTTTGGCCCAGCCCCCGGAGGCCCCTGCCTACCCGCAGCTGGTGGCATTCTCTGCCGAAGGAGCATTTCAGGATGAACGGCGACGTTTCAGATCGAACCCGACCGGCGGAACGGACTGCCGGGACCGTCGGGCCCCGCTTCATGGCCGAGGTCTCGAGCAACCACCATCGCGATCTCGGGCGCTGCCTCGCCTTCGTGGACGCGGCGGCGGCGATCGGCTGCGACGCGATCAAGTTCCAGCTCTTCCGGGTCCGTGAGCTCTTCGCGCCCGAGATCCTGGCGGCCAGCGCCCCACACCGCGAACGCGCGCAGTGGGAGCTCCCCATCGCCTACCTCGAACCGCTCGCCGAACGGGCGCGCGCGCACGGGCTGCTCTTCGCGTGCACCCCCTTCGACCTCGACGCCGTGGCGACGCTCGCCCCGTTCGTCGATCTCTACAAGATCGGATCCTACGAGCTCCTGTGGCACGAGCTCCTCGCGGCCTGCGCGGCCCGCGATCGCCCCGTCGTGCTCTCGACCGGGATGGCCGACGAGCCCGAGGTCGCGGCTGCCTTCGAGGTGCTGGCCCGGTCCGGGGCCCGCGAGGTGGGTCTGCTGCATTGCGTGTCGGCCTACCCGACTCCGCCCGCGGAGGCCAACCTGGCGGCGATGGAGAGGCTCCGGGCCCTCGGCCGGGCCCACCCCGAGGTCCGGATCTCGGTGGGCTGGTCGGATCATTCCGTCGAGCCCGGCGTGATCCACCGAGCCGTGCACCGGTTCGGAGCGGAGTGGATCGAGTTCCATCTCGATCTCGAGGGTCGGGGTGCCGAGTATGCGGCCGGCCACTGCTGGCTCCCGCGCGAGATCGGAGAGGTGATCCGGGCGGTGCGGGTCGCGATGGTTGCGGACGGCGTCGCCGACAAGCGGCCCGCCGCCTCCGAGCTCGCCGAGCGCGACTGGCGCGCCGACCCGGGCGATGGCCTGCGTCCCTTCCAGCACGTCCGTACCGGCTTCGTTGGATGAGCGCGGGACCCGTCGCGCTCCGTTTCGTGACGTCCGGAGGTACTGCCACGGGAATGGGGCACCTGATGCGGTGCGCGACGCTCGCCGAGGAGGCCCTCGAGCTCGGTCTCCCGATCGATTTCGCGGTGCGAGGTGACAGCGCCGCGCTCGCCGCACTCGCAGGCCAGATCCCCGCGGTCGCGATGCGCCAGTGGGAGCATGCGACGGGCCTGACCGACGGCGCGACGGCGCTCGTCGTCGACACGCGCGAGCCGATCGACGACGCCCTATCCGAAGCGCGTCGCCGGGGCGTAGCGACCACCGTCCTCGATCGCGCCGATCATCTCGACGGCGCGGCGCTCACCGTCCTTCCGGTGGCCCACGCGGCGCGAATCGACCACCCCCGGTTGCTCGCTGGCGCCGCCTACTGTCCGCTGCCGCGTGCCCTGCGCCGCATCGAGGCGCCGCCACTCTCCACCCGGCGCCAGGCGCTGCTGACCCTGGGCGGCGCCGACCCGCATCGCGCCACCCTGCCGCTCGCCGCCATCCTGGCGGAGGGACTCGATGCGGCGGACCGCGGGGACTGGACCCGCCACGTGGTGATCGGCCCGGCCTTCGAGCGTACGGAGGCGCTGGCGCGCTCGCTCGAAGCCGAGGGCTGGGTCGTGCATCGCGCCCCCGACCGCGCGACCCTGCTGGCCCGGATGGCGCTGACTGCGTTCGCCATCGTGGGATTCGGCAACAGCGTGTACGAGCTCGCCTGGCTGGGTGTGCCCCAGATCTACTGGACCCATCGCGCGAGCGATCTCGAAGATGCCGACCGGCTCGAGGCGCTCGGCCTCGGTCGCGTAGGAGGCGCAGCCTCCCGGCTCGACGCCGGCGCGGCGCGCGACCGGCTGCGCGCCGCGCTCGCGGCCCCCGATTGGGCCGCGCGATCGAGTGCGTCCGGACGCACGCTGCTCGGCGATGGAGGGGGCGCCCGCCGGATCGTCGAATGCGCCCTCGAGGCCAAGCCCCGATGAAGCGCCCCGGCGCGATCGTACAGGCGCGCATGTCGAGCCGTCGCCTGCCCGGCAAGGTGCTCGCCGATCTCGCGGGCAAGCCGATGCTGGTACGCATCGTCGAGCGCCTGCGGCGCGCGCGGAGCCTCGCATTCGTGGGCGTGGCGACCAGCGTCGAGCCGTCCGACGATCCGATCGCGGCATGCTGCGAAGCCCTCGGGATCCCCTGCTTCCGCGGCCCACTCGACGACGTCCTGGCGCGCTACGTCGCCGCCTGCGAACACCGGGGGCTCGACGCCGTGGTGCGCATCACCGGCGACTGCCCGTTCGTGTGTCCAGAGGCGAGCGACCACCTCGTCGAGCGCCGCTGTGCCGAGCGCGCCGACAGCGCCTGCTTCGACCGTCCCACGCTCCACGCGGGAATCGATCCTTTCTCGGTCGCCATGCTGGCGCGCTTCCACCGCGAGGGGGCCAGCGCCGAGGAGCGCGAGCATCTGGCGCTGCTGGTCGAGCATCACCTCGCCCGACTCCACATCGCGGTCGCGCCGACTCCCGCCGGACACGAGGACCTCGGGGTGAAGCTCTCGGTCGACCGCGCCGAGGAGCTCGACCTCGCGCGGCGCATCTATGCCTGGCTCGGTGCGCGAGCCGACGGCTTCGGGACGGCCGAGCTCGTGGCAGCGCTCGGGGCGCTCGGACTCGCGCGGCCCCCCGGGCCGGGGGTCAGTCCATCAGCGCCATGAGGTGCTGTTCGACGCAGCGAGCCAATACCCGCGGTTGGTACCCACCCTCGAGCACGGACACCAGTCTCCCGTCGGCGTAGGTCTCGGCGAGCTCGCGAGCGAGCCGTGTGAGCGCGACGAAGTCCGACTCGACCAGCGACAGATTCCCGACCGGATCGGCCCGGTGCGCGTCGAAGCCGCAGCTCACGAGCACGAAGTCGGGCCGACACCTGGCCGCCGCCTCTTCGAGGACTGGCTCGAGCGCCCGCAACGCATCGGTGCCTCCGGTGCGTGCGGGGACCGGGACGTTCCAGGTCGCGCCCTCCCCGGCGTCGCGGCCCCGCTGCTCGCGGGTACCCACCTGCTTCGAAAAGATCCCGTCCTGGTGCAGGCTGACGACGTGGACGTCCGGATCGTCGTAGAAGATCTCCATGGTCCCGTCGGCGGGATGGACGTCCCAGTCGAGGATCAGGACGCGCTCGCATCGAGCGATCTCGCGCACGTAGCGGGCCGCAATCGCCACGTTGTTGAAGATGCAGCAGCCGCGCGTGTAGAAGGCCCTCGCTTGGGCTCCCGGTGGGCGCAGGGCCGCGAACCCGTTGCGAAGCTCGCCGCGCGCCACGGCGCCGGCCAGGGTGACCGCCCCGGCCGCTGCGCGGACGGCGACGTCGAAGCTGTCCGGCCCGACCTGCGTCTCGCGATTCGGATCGAGCGCCTTGAGGCCCGACGCATGCGCCGTCCGTACCTCCTCGACGTACCCATGTTCGTGCACGCGGCGCACCCAGGGAAGTCCGAGCTGCGGATTGCAACCCACGATCGCGAGCGCGCCCGGGTCGAGTCGGAGCTCGGACGGCTCCAGGCCGACCACGCGCTCGGGCCGCTCGGCCGACACACGTGAGACGTCGTGACCGAGGAAGGCCGCATCCCACAGATAGCCGGTCCGATCAGTGGGCATCGTCGGCTTCCGGACCCGCGGGCCCGCCGCACCAGGCGGTGGCCCACGGTCCGCGCTGACACTCGACACAGCCCTCCCGGAGCTTCCCCACGCGTGTGGCGAGCACCTGCCGGACATGAGCGAGCGCACGTTCGCGCGCGCTCGGCTCGTCGAGCCGCAACGTGAACAGCGGCGTCGCACTTCCCACCAGCCCCTCGAAGCCGAGCTCCTCGGCGATGCGCACGATGGCCGGATGGACGGCCACGACCGAGACCAACCGCAGCCGTTCGCCGAGTTCACGGTCGAGCCGATCGATCAGGGTGGAAACCAGAATGCTCCCGATCCCCTGCCCCCGGACCTCGGGCTGCGTGAGGACGACGTCGATGCGAGCGCCCCGCGCTTCGGGCTGTCGGGGGAGAGCCATCTGCCCGAAGCTAATGCCCCCTGCGAGACGGTCACAGGTCCTGAGCCCGAGCACCCCGAAGCCCGGCCTCCCGGCCCGCAGCTCGCGCTCGAACTGCGAGGTCACGCCATCGGGATGCTCCGACGAGCCTCCGTGGCGCCGGACCGTACGCAGGAAGGCCGCGGCATCGAGGTCACAGACCGCGATGCCCATCGTGTCGCGACGGATGCGGAAGGATCCGAGGCCCGCCATGACCCATGTGTCGGTCGATCGCCGAGCGCTGCTTGATGCGCCGCGGCGCGACCTTCGATGATGTTTTCCCAACCCGTCCAGTCCCTGTCCACCTTTTGTTCAAGCGGGCACGGCTCCAGTCGATGAGCGCCCGTGGGTGACCCAGGTCCCAGATCGCGCCAGGGGCGCGTTCCGGGCCCGCCCGACCGCAGTCGGAGACGACCGGAGGCGAGATGAGCGACGACGACGGACTGGTCCAGGAGTTCCTGGTCGAGAGCTACGAGAACCTCGACCAGCTCGACCGCGACTTCGTCGAGCTCGAGCAGGATCCGGGCAACCGCGAGATCCTGGGCGGCATCTTCCGGACCATCCACACCATCAAAGGCACCAGCGGATTCCTCGCCTTCGAGAAGCTCGAGAAGGTCACCCACGTCGGCGAGAACCTGCTCTCGCGCCTCCGCGACGGAAGCCTCGAACTCAATCCCGAGATCACGAGCGCGTTGCTCTCGATGGTGGACGCGGTCCGCCAGATGCTCTCGAGCATCGAGGAGTCGGGCCGCGAAGGCGAGACCGATTACTCCCAACTCGTGGACACGCTCAAGCAGCTCAACGAGGGCACGAGCGCCGAGGCCACGAACGATGACGCGACCGTTGGCGAGGACACGAGCCCAACGCCGGCGCAGAGCGCTCCCGAGGCCGAGGAGACCGAGGCCGCCTCTGCGCCCGTCGAGCCGGCCGCGCCCGAAGCCCAGCCCACTCCGGAGCCCCAAACCGCTGGCCGCCCCGCCGAGACCAAGCCCACGACGCCGTCCGGAGGCGGGGCGAGCAAGGGGAGCATCGCCGAGAGCGCGATCCGCGTGGACGTCGGACTCCTCGACCAGCTCATGAACCTGGTGGGCGAGCTCGTGCTCGCACGCAACCAGATCCTCCAGCACTCGGCCAGCCAGAGCGACAGCGACACCGCCTTCCTCGCCACCTGTCAACGCCTGAACCAGGTGACGACCGAGCTCCAGGAAGGCGTGATGAAGACCCGGATGCAGCCCATCGGGAGCGTCTGGAGCAAGTTCCCGCGCGTCGCCCGCGACCTCGCCACCACCTGCGAGAAGCAGATCCGTGTCGAGATGGAAGGCAAGGAGACCGAGGTCGACAAGAGCATCCTCGAGGCCATCAAGGATCCGCTCACCCACATCGTGCGCAACTCTTGCGACCACGGGATCGAGACCCCGGCCGAACGCGAGGCCGCCGGAAAGTCGCCCGAGGGGCAGCTGCTGCTTCGCGCCTTCCACGAGGGTGGCCAGGTCAACATCGAGATCTCGGACGACGGACGCGGGATCGATCCCGAGAAGATCAAGTCCAAGTGCCTCGAGAAGGGCGTCATCACCCCCGAGCAGGCCACCCGCATGAGCGATCGCGAGCTGGTCTACCTGATCTTCGCTCCGGGCTTCTCGACGGCGGCCAAGGTCACCAACGTGTCGGGCCGTGGCGTCGGCATGGACGTGGTCAAGACCAACATTGAGAAGATCGGCGGGACGGTCGACATCCAGAGCGTCTCGGGCCAGGGCACCACGATCCGCGTCAAGATTCCTCTCACCCTGGCGATCGTTCCGGCCCTGATCGTGACGACTGCTCGAGAGCGCTTCGCGATTCCCCAGGTGAGCCTGCTCGAGCTCGTACGCCTCGAGGGAAGTCAGGCACGCGACGGGGTCGAGATGATCCACGGCGCACCCGTCTACCGATTGCGCGGCAACCTCCTGCCGCTGGTCTACCTGCGGGAGCAACTGCGGCTCGAGAAAGGCGCGCCGCTGGCCGCCCCGACCAGCTCGGACCACGGCGCGACGGATGGGCCCGATCCCCGAGACGCCCTCGACGAGAGCACTGCCGCCGCCCCGGACGACGCGGTGCTCAACATCGTCGTCCTCCAAGCCGACGACCGCCAGTTCGGACTCGTGGTCGACGAGATCAACGACACCGAAGAGATCGTGGTCAAGCCGCTCGGTCATCAGTTCAAGGGGCTCTCGGCCTTCTCGGGCGCGACGATCATGGGCGACGGCACGGTCGCGCTGATCCTCGACGTGCTCGGGATCGCCGCGAGCGCGGGCGTCGTCTCCGAGACGAAGGACTCCCGCTCGCGGGACGTCGCGACGACGACTGCCGATCGCGTCGACGAGAAACAGGCCCTGCTGATCTTCTCGCTCGGCGGGGAGCGCAAGATGGCCGTGCCGCTCTCGCTCGTGGCCCGACTCGAGGAGTTCCCCGGCGACGCCGTCGAGCGGGCGGGCGACCAGACCGTGGTGCAGTACCGCGGCCAGATCATGCCCTTGATCACGCTCTCGAAGGTCTTCGGAACCGCAGACTCGAGCATCACCGACGGCAAGCTCCAGGTGATCGTCTACACGCTCGGGGACAAGAGCGTCGGTCTCGTGGTCGGCGAGATCCTCGACGTCGTCGAGCAGCAGGTCCAGCTCGAACGCTGCTCCACGATCAACGGCCTCGTCGGCTCCGCCGTTCTGCAGGACCGGGTGACCGATCTGGTCGACGTGGCGGGAATCGTCAAGGCCCGGGTCCCTGCCTTCGCCGACGCCGCCGGGAAGGAGAACTAGAGCGATGGCGTCCACGAGCCAGTTCTGCACGTTCTGCGTCGGCGACCACTTCTTCGGCATCGACGTCCAACACGTCCAGGAGGTCCTCCGCTACCAGCAGATGACCCATGTCCCGTTGGCGTCGCGCGTCGTCGAGGGACTGATCAACCTGCGCGGGCAGATCGTCACCGCCATCGACATGCGGCGGCGGCTCTCGATGGAGGAACGTCCGGCGGACTCGCTCCCGATGAACGTGGTCCTCACCGCGAGCCATGGCGCCATCAGCCTGCTCGTCGACGAGATCGGCGATGTGCTCGAAGTGTCCGACGACGACTTCGAGGCTCCGCCCGAGACCCTCGATCCGACCCTCGGCGAGCTCGTTCGCGGGGTCTACAAGCTCACGGACCGACTGCTCCTCGTCCTCGACGCGAGCCAGGCCATTCGGCTCTTCGATACGGAGGCCGCGTGAGCGGGTCCGACGCACCGAACAAGGGAGGGCGCCGCCGCTCGCTGCTGACCCGGCTCGGCGGAC
>CAYYUT010000132.1:0-8135 GCA_964474935.1 uncultured Spirochaetales bacterium | reverse complement strand
GGCCGACGACACGGAGTTCGTCGCGGCCGACACGGTGACCTTCCTGGTCTCGGATCCCCCGCCCAACCAGCCGCCCACGGTGACGGCCTTCGACGGCAACGCCGTCGTCGGTGTCCCGGCGACCCTCCAGGGCGACGTCGTCGACGACGGGATTGCGGGGCCCCTGGTGATCGCGTGGGCCCCGATCTCGGGGCCCGGCGCCGCGGTGATCGCACAGCCCGACCAGACGGTCACCTCCGTCACCTTCGACGCCCCCGGCACCTACGAGATCGAGCTCAGCGCCGACGACAGCGAGTTCCTCGACGTCGACGTCGCCAGCTTCGTCGTGACCGATCCGCCCGAGACCCGGAATGCCGTGTTCGTGTCGTCGTCCGCGGGCACCAGCAGCGACGACGTCCCGGCCGTGGCGCAGCGCGAGCTGCTCGGATTCACGGTCACGGTGGTCGACGACAATGTCGTATCGGTCGCCGACGCCACCGATGCCGATCTGATCGTCGTCTCGTCCACGGTCAACTCGGGGCGGGTCGGGGACACGTTCGCCTCGACGCCGGTGCCGCTCGTCACCTGGGAGAACTTCATCTACGACGATCTCGGGATGACGGGAGCGGTCAAGGACGTCGACTTCGGGGTGGGCCCGAGCCAGCAGGAGATCGACGTCCTGCCCGGCCATCCCCTCTCGGCCGGATTCTCGGGCATCGTCCCCGTGACCTCCGAGGCCCGCCCGCTTCGCTTCGGCGTTCCCAGCGGGGCGGCGGTGGTGGCCGCCACGATCCCGGGTCAGCCCGGTCTCCCCGTGATCTTCGGCTACGGCGAGGGAACGTCGATGGTCGTCGGCAACGCGCCCGCTCGCCGGGTCGGATTCTTCATGGAGGATGCCGCCCCCACGATCTGGACGGCGCAAGGCATCGCGCTCTTCGAGGCGGCCGTCTCGTGGGCGACGGCGCCGACCACGAACCAGGCGCCCGTCGTCTCGGCCGGCGACGATGCGGCCGTGTTCGTCGGCATGGATACGCCTCTCGCGGGCTCGGTCGTCGACGACGGACTCGCCCTCCCGCTCACCGTCGGCTGGAGCCAGATCTCGGGCCCCATTCCCGCCTTCATCGCCGATCCGACGGCGCCCGACACGACCGCACGCTTCGACGTGATCGGGACCTACGTGCTCGAGCTCTCGGCCGACGACACCGAGTTCGCCGCGACCGACACCGTCACCTTCACGGTCACCGAGGTTCCGGCCAACCAGCCTCCCGTCGTCGCTGCGACCGACGGCACCGCCTTCGTCGGCGCGGTGGCCGCGCTCGAGGGCTCGGTGGACGACGACGGCATCGCGGGCCCCCTGACCCTCTCGTGGGCGCCGATCTCCGGACCGGGCAATGTCACCATCACGGCGCCCGATCAGGCCGTCACGACCGTCAGCTTCGACGCCCCGGGCACCTACGAGCTCGAGCTCACCGCCGACGTCACCGAGTTCATCGAATCGGCGGTCGCGACCTTCGTCGTGACCGCTCCCCCCCCGGCGCAGGACGCCCTCTTCGTTTCGTCGTCACCCGACCCCTCGCGGTTCGACGAGCTCGCGGTGGTGCAGCTCGAGCTGCTCGGCTTCGTGGTCACGGTGGTCGACGACGACCTCGTCACCCCTGCGGACGCCACGGGCATGGATCTGATCGTGGTGTCCTCGACGGTCCACTCCGGCCTGGTGGGGAGCGCCTTCACCACCACCCCGGTTCCGATCGTCACCTGGGAGAACTTCATCTACGACGATCTCGGGATGACCGGGAGCACCGTCGGGGTCGACTTCGGACTCACCTCGAGCGTCACCACCATCGACGCCGTGCCCGGCGAGACCCTGGCCGCAGGCCTCTCGGGGACCATCGACGTGGTGCGCGAGGCGGGCGAGCTCCGCTTCGGTGTGCCGGCCGCCTCGGCGGTCGTGGCGGCCACCGTCACGGGCCAGCCCGGCCGCGCCACCGTCTTCGCCTACGAGGCGGGAAGCCCGATGGTCGTCGGGACGGCCCCGGCGCGCCGGGTCGGGTTCTTCCTGGAGGATCGGAGCCCCACGGTCTGGACGGCGAATGCCGTGTCGCTCTTCAACGCCGCCGTGGCCTGGGCGACCGGCACCCCCGTGCTCGACTACGCCCGGGTACTCCCGCTCGGCAACTCGATCACGCGGGGCACCGGGGGATTCTGGAGCTACCGCAACGAGCTCTGGAACCTGCTCGCCGCCGACAGCTGCCGGGTCGACTTCACCGGGACCCTGAACGGCCCGGAGACCGGCTTCCCCGGCCCCGGCTTCTTCGATCGCGACCACGAGGGCCACGGGGGCATCCGGACCGACGAGGCCGCTCTGCAGCTCCCGGGCTGGCTCGTGGGCAACGCCCCGGACGTCGCCCTGGTCCACCTCGGGACGAACGACGTGCGCCAGGGGGCGTCGCTGCCGAGCGCCAAGGAGAGTCTGCGTACCGTGATCGCCGAGCTGCGCGCCTCGAACCCGGACGTCGTGATCCTGCTCGGTCAGATCATCCCGACCGAGCCGAGCTTCGAGCCCGGGATCCTCGAGCTGAACGCCCTGATCGCCGAGCTGGCCACCGAGGAGGACAGCGTGCAGTCGCCGATCTTCCTCGTCGACCACTACACGGGCTACGACAATGCGGTGCTGAACTTCGACGATCTGCACCCGAACGAGCTCGGCGACGCCGAGATCGCGGGGCGCTGGTTCGCGGTGCTGCGACCCCTGCTCGGGGCCTTCTGCGACTGATCTGCGACGGATCCGGGCCTGTCTGGGCTGCGGCCAGAACGATCGTCGACGCCCGGAGCCAGGCGGCGCGACCGGGCTAGGCCGATTCGTCCTCTTCGAGGAGCGCCTCCGGAGCGGGGACCAGGAGATTCTCGCCCTTCGAGGCCACCTGGCCTGCGCGTTGGAGCTCCGAGATGGCGCGCGAGGTCGACTCGCGCGCCAGCCCGGCCATCGAAGCGATCTCGCGGTGCGGCAGCTTGAACGGGATCTCGACCCCGTCGTCCCCTTCCACGCCCTTGGACTGCGCCAGCCGGTAGAGGACGGCGCGGACGCGGGCCTTGGCATGCTGCAGCGTCAGGGTCTGCACCTGCGACCAGGCGTCGCGGCAGCGCCGACACAGGATGCGCACGAGGGCCGCCTGCACCGAGGCATTCTCGAGCATGCTCAGGAAGCCCCGCTTGTCCGTCGACCAGACCCGTGTGCTGCGTACGGCGACGACCGTCGCGGGCGTGGTCTCGCCGTCGAGGAGCGCCATCTCGCCGAAGAACTCGCCCGCGTCGTGGAGCGCCAGGATGGCTTCGCGTCCGTCCGCGAGCTGGCGCATGGCCTTCACCTGGCCTTCGTAGACGATGTAGAAGTAGTCGCCCGTCTCGTTCTCGAAGAAGATGACGTTGCCGGGCTCGTAGCGGCGTTCGGTGAAGAGGTCGGCGATCGGAAGCAGGTCCTGCGGATGCAGGTCGGCGAACAGCGGAACACGCTTCAGGAATCCGGAATCGATGGGCATGGAGGCCACCTGTCACCGAGCTGCAGGGCGCGCGAATCGGTCGAGAGGTTCGAACCGGTCAGTAGAGGAGCCCGTGGTTGCACCGCTCGGAGCAGCCATCCCCGGATTCGGTGTTGGCGTCGTCGCATTCCTCGGCCGGCTCGACGTATCCGTTGCCACAGACGGGTGCGAGGGCACTCGGTCCGACCGGGAGCTCGTTCAGCAGCCGTAAGACGGCGAGGTCTCCCTGTGAGATCAGGAGTCCACTGCCGTCGAGGTCGTAGGGGCCACAGGCCGCGACGCGCTCGAAGCTGGCGTCGAGGCAGTCGAGGGAATCCCGCTCGCGACCCATCGCATCGATGAAGAGCAGCGCATCGTAGACGTCGACGGTCCCTCCGCTCTGATTGAAGTCACCGTCGCACCGATTCCCGAAGCCGTCTCCGTCGTCGTCGAGCTGATCGGCGTTCGCGGCGAGGATGCAGTTGTCGCAGACGTCGGGAATCCCGTCGTCGTCCTGGTCGTCGACCGGGATGGGCCACTCGACTCGATTCGAAAACTCGCTCCGTTCGCCCTCGGCATTGACGGCCGCCATGCGCACGAAGACCGGGGTGTCGCAGGCATCGTCGGCGAGCCTGATCAGATCGTGGGTATAGATGTAACCCGAGTCGGGCGCCTCGGCTGGGATCTCGAGCCGCTCGGTGAACAAGCCACTGCGAAAGCCGACGAAGACTTTGTAGGCCACCACTTCGGCCTGCGGAGGATTCGGATCGATCCACCGGATCCGGGTGAGACGCTCGGATTCCGCGAGCGCCGCCGCAGGCAGCGTCGCCGCTCCGACGAGGAACGCGAGGCCACCCGCGATCGCGACGGCGACGCGAGAGACATTGCTTCTGGCGTTCGACCCATGTCGCATTGCCACCCCAGCCTAGCCAAGAACCGGCGCCACCCCATGCCACGCTTTCGTGAAGCCGCCGACCGAAGCCGTCGCGATGGACCGCGATTCCGCGGACATGCCGTCGCTTTCTCGCCGTCGGGCACGGTCTCCGGACATGGCCATCGGTCGCTGGTCCCGAAACTTCAATGCCAGAGCCGAGCGGACGCCGATCGCGAACCGACCGTGGTCGGATCGGTGTCGGGTGGGGCCGGATGCTGCGCCTCGTGGCACACCGGGCGCGCCCGAGTGCGATGGGTGGCACAGCGGGCACCAGGCCGCCCCGGCGCGCGAGCACCGCGGTCGATCGACCCGCCCTGCCGCCCAGCGTGAGCGCACCGCGGTGTGTCGTGGTTCGAGCGAGCCCAGCGACCCGGCGGCGGGCCCGCTCGTCCGCGATCGAAGGCGATCGCAGGCCGAGGCGGCACGCAGCCCGACCCGGGCGCTCGAGCCAGCGACCCGCCGGCCCCGGACAGCCGGGGCGAGCTTCCTGCCCCCGCCCGGCCGCGGTCCGGGAGCTGGAGCGCGGCAGACGTCCTGGCCGCGGGGTCGGTCGCGAGAAGCTCGCGGCCTGCCCGCTCGCCCTGTCGCCGGGACCCACGAAGAGTATCCCCGCGGGGCCGAGGCGGCTGCTGGCCGTCGTCCCATGCCCAGCGTCGCCCACGCCAGCGATTGCGGTTTTCTGAGCCACTTTCACCGACTGGCGGCGACTCACCGGACAAGGGATTGGCCTGATACGGGTGGTTTTTACCTCGCTCGTGCGTCATACTGAGAGGCACTCGGAGGGTCGGGCCCTCCCATCGGGGCCCACCCTAGAGGACCGGACCCACAGCTGGAAGTACCCATGAACACTCGAGATCGGACAGCCTCGGTCGTCGCACACCCCGCGAAGCGCTTGCTCGAGCGCACTTCGCTCCTGATCTTGCTCGTCGGACTGGCCTGCTGGGCGAACCCGGCGACGGCGGCGACGGTCTACTACTCGGAGGTCCTCACCTCGACTGCGCTCGGGGCGCCGACCGGTGACGTCCGGGCACGCGCCGAGGGTGACGCTCCCTTCGCCATGTTCATGGCGCTCGCGGCTCCGGACGTGCTCGAGACCGGCGCGGGTCTCGGGGACGGCGCGCTCCATCCGAGCTTCACCGACGGTGGCTACGCGACATCGTACGTCCATCGGATCGACCCGGTTTCTGGGGCGGACGTCGACCTGATTCTCGACGCGGAGGTCCACATCTCGACCCACTCGCCGGACAACACGCTGAACTTCGCCCTGATCCAGCTCGAGGGCGCCGGCAGCATCGACTGGGCCGGTGGATTTCTGCAGCAGTTCGAGGTGGTTTCCCACGACGTGACCGGGACGGTCGAGCTGTCGGATGGCACGCTCACTGTGAACATCTGGGCACGCGACGAGCTCGTGGTCCTGGGCTCGGCCCTGAACGTCGCCTTTGCGGCGGCCGATCCTTCCACGGTCGGCAACGTGGGACCGTCGATTCCCGAGCCGACCTCGGCGGCCACCTACCTGATCGGGCTCGCGGTACTGGCGGGAACCCGCCGCTCGCAGCGGGTGTCCGCCCGGCTCTGACCAAGCGCCCCAGGACCTGGCGTATCCGGTCGCTGCGCGGTGGGCGCACGTGAACCCCTGCCCTATAGTTTCGCGCCGAGAGGTCCGTCGATCGAGGTTCGAACTTCCGGCTCACCCGCCCAGTTCCAGCTCCAATCGAACACGCCTTTCACAGGCGTCCTCGATGGCCCCCGGGTCGTCGTGGCGTCCTTGCGCAAATCGCGGCCATGCCACCCGTTTCCGGACAGTCCGGCCGAGTGGACGGTCGCAGGTCGCGCCCAGCGTTGGTCTCGGCGCGACGAGGAATCGAGTCTTGGGTAGGAAGCTCTACGTTGGGAACATCCCTTTCTCCGCGACCGAGGATGAGTTGCGGGGGGTCTTCGAGCGCCACGGCGGCGTCGACTCGGTGAAGGTGATCACCGATCGCGAGACCGGCCGGCCGCGCGGATTCGCATTCGTCGAGATGGTCGACGATTCGGCCGCCGAGACGGCCATGCGCGCCCTCGATGGCAGCGACATGGGTGGGCGCAGCCTGCGCGTGAACGAGGCCATCGACCGGCAGCGCGGTGGCGGCGGCGGCGGTGGTGGTGGCGGCGGTTACCGCCGCTAGCCCGACCACACAGACCTTCGAAGTCGATCGGAAACGGGCGGCCCCAGGGTCGCCCGATTAACGTTTCCGGCGCCATCGGACGCGCCCGGCGTGCGGCGAGCCGGGGAGGCCATGAGCCCGTTGAGCCGGCAAGACGACGCGGAACGCCAACGCCTGCGCGAGGACGCCGAGCGCGTCCGACACTGGAAGCGGTGGGGTCCCTACCTGTCGGAGCGCCAGTGGGGCACCGTGCGCGAGGACTACTCGCGCGACGGAGATGCCTGGGCCTACTTCCCGCACGATCATTCGCGGAGCCGGGCCTACCGCTGGGGCGAGGACGGCCTTCTGGGGATCTGCGATCACCGCGGCAGGCTCGCCTTCGCCCTCGCACTCTGGAACGAACGCGATCCGATCCTGAAGGAGCGCCTCTTCGGCCTGACGGGCACCGAGGGCAACCACGGCGAAGACGCGAAAGAGCTCTACTTCTACCTCGATTCGACCCCGACCCACGCCTATCTGCGATCGCTCTACAAGTACCCCCAGGCGGCCTTCCCCTACCGCGAGCTCATCGCCGAGAATGCCCGGCGCAGCCGTCTCGAGCCCGAGTTCGAGCTCGAGGACACCGGGGTCTTCGACGAGGGACGCTACGTCGATGTCCTGGCCGAGTACGCCAAGGCCAGCCCGAACGACGTCGCCATCCGCATCCGCGTGACCAACCGCGGGCCGGACCCGGCGCCGATCCACGTGCTCCCGACGCTCTGGTTCCGGAACACCTGGTCGTGGGGACGCGAGGGCGAGGGCTATCCGGGACGGCCGCTCATCGAGTCCGTCGACGCGGCGAGCATTCGGGCCCACCACCCGGAGCTCGGCCGCTTCCGACTCGCCGCCGAGCTCGCGTCCGGCGTGTCCGAGCCGGGCTGGCTCTTCACCGAGAACGAGACCCACGCGGTGCGATTCGGCGCCGATCGCAATCCTTCGCCCTACGTGAAGGATGCCTTCCACGAGGCCGTCGTCGCCGGACGACGCGACGCCGTGAACCCGGAGAGGCGAGGCACCAAAGCGGCTCTCCACCACGCCCTCGTGCTCGCTCCGGGCGAGACCCGCACCCTCCGGATGCGTCTACATGCCGAGAGCGAGACGCCCGCCCAAGCGTTCGGAGGCTGCTTCGAGCAGCTGTTCCGGGAGCGGCGCGACGAGGCCGATGCCTTCTACGCGTCGCTCGCCCCCGCCCGCCTCGGGGCCGACGAGGCACGGGTGGTGCGTCAGGGCTATGCCGGACTCCTCCACACCAAGCAGTTCTATCTGTACGTGGTGAAGGACTGGCTCGACGGCGATCCCGCCCAGCCGGCACCGGCCGACGAGCGTCGGCGGATCCGGAACCACGACTGGCCCCACCTCTACAACCGCGACGTGATCTCGATGCCCGACAAGTGGGAGTATCCCTGGTACGCCGCCTGGGACCTCGCCTTCCACATGGTGCCCTTCACGCGCCTCGATCCCGCCTTCGCCAAGCAACAGCTGCTCGTCTTCCTGCGCGAGTGGTACATGCACCCGAACGGGCAG
>CAYYUT010000131.1:0-8235 GCA_964474935.1 uncultured Spirochaetales bacterium | reverse complement strand
AGCACGATCCGCGTCTGACCCGCGGCCGGGCCCTCGGCTGGAACGACCGCATGCTCGGCGGCCGGCGCGCGATCTGGCACACCGGTCGGGTGCACCACTTCACGGCGCAGCTGGTCCTGGTGCCGTCGGCCGGGCTCGGCTTCTTCCAGGTGAGCAACGCCGACCGGGGCGATGCCATGCGGGTGGCGCTGGCCGAGCTGGTGACACGTCACCGCCTCGGCGGGCCGAGCGAGCCGGTCGAGCCGAGCCGGAGCGCGTCGGACGGCGATCTCGGCCCCTTGGTCGGACGCTACCGCCAGACCCGCCACGTCCGCGACGGCATCGAGAAGCTCGCGATGTGGGGTCGGGAGATGCGGCTCGAGGCCAACGGCTCGGATGGGCTCGTGACACCCCCCTTCGGCGAGATCGCGGAGGCGAGCGAGTGGGTGTCGATCGGGCGCGATCTGTTCGAGGCACGCGGAGCGCTCGCTCCGCGGCGCCTGGCCTTTCGGCGCAACGCGGCGGGCGAGGTCACCCATGCCTTCGCCGAGTTCCCGGAGTTCACCTCCCAGGACGCCTTCGAACGTCTGGCCTGGTGGGAGGGCACTCCGGCGCAACGCAACCTCGCCATCGGGGCCGCGCTGATCCTGCTCGCCGTCGCGCTTCGCGCCCGCATCCACCGGCGCCGCGCGCGACACACGGCCGCCCGACGCGCCTGGTCCTTGCTGGCCTGGCTGGGGGCATCGCTCCTCGGCTTCGGACTGGCGCTCGGGGGCACTCTCGCGGGTCTCGACCCCGCCCGGGTCGTGTTCGGCTTTCCGCCGCTCCTGGCGGGCGTCCTCTGGCTCGCCTGGCTGCCGGTGCTGCTCGCGGGGGCGCTCCTGGCCGGGGTCACGTCCCGCTCGGTGTGGGCCGGGACGGCGGCACCCGCCCGCGTGGAGCTCGGCGCGGGGCTCGCGGCCGCTGCCGTCCTGATCGCCCAGATGCACTACTGGAACCTGCTCGGACCGCGGGGATAGCCTGGCGCGGGCGCCGCGTGGTAGGGTTGGAGCCACTGCGTCGATGGAGTGACTCCAGGAATGACCCGCGCGCGCCCGCCTCGTGTGTCGGCCAGCCCTCCGACCGGGGACGGCCCCGAAACGCCCGCCGCGTCCGCCGGCCCGGGACGCCGGGCCCGCCGCTGGCGCGCCCTGCACGAGCACATCTACCGGACCGCACGGGATCTCTTCCTGTCGCAGGGATTCGAGGCGACGACCACGCGCGAGATCGCCGAAGCCGCCGACGTCGCGGAGGCCACGTTCTTCAACCACTTTGTGAGCAAGGATGCGGTACTCCGTGAGATGGCTGGCGAAGTCTTTGGTCGCTTCGCGGCCCTCGTGGAGCGGGGCCGGAAACGCCCCGGAACCACCGCCGCCCGTCTCGAGGAGTTCGCCGAGCGGGGCGCGCGCCTGGTGGTGCGAGCCCCCGAGCTCACCCGTCGGGTGCTCCTCGAGGTGATGCGCGAGGCGGCCGTCCCGGGCGCCTCGGCCCCCGGTCTGGCACGCATCCAGGAGGACATGGCCGCACTCGTCCGCGACGGCCAGGAGGCCGGGGACGTCCGCCGCGACGTGTCGGCCGAGCTCCTCGCCGAGATCGTGGTGAGCGCCACGACCGGACCGGTCTCGAACTGGGTCCACGATTCCCGCTACCCGCTCCGGCGGCGGATGCGCGAGGTCGCCCGCTTCCTGGGCGAAGCCCTCGCGCCGCCCTCGCCGGGCCCCGACAGGAGATGACGCCATGCGCACCGAGCTCTGCGACCGATTCGGCATCGACATTCCCGTGTTCGCCTTCAGCCACTGTCGTGACGTGGTGGCGGCGGTGACCAACGCGGGCGGCTTCGGGGTGCTCGGGGCCGTCGCCTTCTCGCCGAAGCAGCTCGAGATCGAGCTCGCCTGGATCGACGAGCACGTCGATGGCAAGCCGTACGGCGTCGACATCGTCATGCCCGCCAAGTACGAGGGCAAGGACCAGGGCCTCGGCCAGAGCGATCCCGAGGGCGAGGTGGACGCGTCGGTCTTCGAGAAGATGATTCCCGTCGAGCATCGCCAGTGGATCGAGGGCGTGCTCGAGGAGTACCAGGTTCCGAAGCTCCCCGTGCACATCGACAACGGCTTCGGAGGGCTGCTCGGCTGGACCGAGGGCGGCGGCCGCAACCAGGTGGACGTCGCGCTCAAGCATCCGATCCGACTGATCGTCAACGCGCTCGGGCCGCCGCCCAAGGACGTGATCGACGCCGCCCACGCAGACGGTGTCCAGGTGGCGGCTTTGGTCGGCACCGTCGATCACGCCCTGCGACAGCAGGCCCAGGGGGTCGACATCATCGTGGCGCAGGGCACCGAGGCGGGCGGCCACACCGGCGAGATCGGCTCGATGGTCCTGATCCCCGACGTGGTCGATGCCGTCGCGCCGACCCCGGTGCTCGGGGCCGGAGGCATCGCGAGCGGGCGCCAGGCCGCCGCGGCCATGGCCCTCGGGGCGCACGGGGTCTGGACGGGCTCCGTCTGGCTCGACGTCGCCGAGAGCGACATGATCCCCGAGGTGAAGCAGAAGCTCCACGTCGCCAGCGCGCGCGACGCCGTGCGCTCGCGCAGCCTCTCGGGCAAGCCCGCGCGCATGCTCCGCACCGCCTGGACCGAGGCCTGGGAACGCGAGGACTGTCCCGGGACGCTCCCGATGCCGCTCCAGTACATGGCCTGCGCCGAGGCCAACTCGCGCATCATGCACTACGCGCGCAACCCCCGGACCCGCGCGGCCGAGCTCCTCGGCATGCCGGTCGGGCAGGTCGTGGGTCGGATGGTCGAGGAGCGCAAGTCGGCCGACGTGATCCTCGGCTTCATGGAGGAGTTCGTCGAGGTGGTGGAGCGGCTCGACGCGACGCTCGCTGCCGCCGAGGGCCGGACGCAACGCTAGGTGCCGCTCCGATCCGGTACACTGCGGGCCCGAACCAGCCCGAGGTACCACGTCCTATGCCGATTCCCGAGCGAGGCCTGAGCGAGGAGCAGCTCTTCGAGATTCTCGACCGCTACCGCGAGCACGACATGCCGTGGCGCGACGGGCGCACCTGGGCCTACATCTACGATCCAGGGCCCGAGGCCGAGGCCGTCATCAAGCGCGCCTTCACGATGTACCTCACCGAGAACGGTCTCGACCCGACCGTGTTCCCGAGCGCGCTCCAGCTCGAGAACGAGGTGATCGCGATCGCCCGTGACATCCTGCACGGGGACGAACAGGTGGTGGGGAACTTCACGAGCGGCGGCACCGAGAGCATCATCTGCGCGGTCAAGGCCGCCCGCGACTTCGCCCGCGCCGAACGCGGGATCGGCGATCCCGAGATCCTGCTGCCCGAGACGGCGCACGCCTCGTTCCAGAAGGCCGCCCACTACCTCGGGCTGCGCACGGTGGTGGTGCCCGTCGATCCGGCGACATTCAAGGCCGACCCGGAGACCCTCCGCCGGGCCATCACTCCGAACACGGTGATGATGGTCGGTTCGGCGATCTCGTACGCACACGGGGTGGTCGACCCGATTCCCGAGATGGGCGCGCTGGCCGAGGAGACGGACACCTGGCTCCACGTCGACGGCTGCATGGGCGGATTCATGCTCCACTTCCTGCAGCGCATCGGCGTCGACATCCCGGACTACGACTTCCGGGTGCCGGGGGTCCGCTCGATCTCGATGGACTATCACAAGTACGCATTCGCGGCGAAGGGCGCGTCGGTGGTGCTCTACCGGAACAAGGACTTCCGGCGGCACCAGATGTACGCCTGCTCCAACTGGACCGGCTACACGGTGATCAACCCGACCGTGCAGAGCACGAAGTCGGCGGGGCCGGTGGCCGCCGCCTGGGCCATCCTCCAGCACTTCGGCGATGCGGGCTATCTCGAGATCGCCCGCAAGGTCTGGGCCATGACCGAGAAGATCGTGGCCGGCGTCGCCGCGATCCCGGAGCTCCGGATCCTGGGAAGGCCGCAGATGAACATGCTCTCCTTCGCCTCGGACGAGGTGAGCGTCTTCCACGTCGCCGACGAGATGAAGGAACGCGGCTGGTTCGTCCAGCCCCAGCTCGCCTACGGATCGTCGCCCGAGAACATCCATCTCTCGATCAACCCGAACAGCGAACGCTGGGCCGACGACCTGGTGCGCGATCTCGCCGAATGTGTCGAGAAGGCGCGAAGCCTGCCCTCCGGCGAGCTCGCGGCCAAGGTGACCGCAGCGTTCGGGAGCATGGACGCGGCCGAGGTGACACCCGACGTGTTCGAGGGAATGCTCGCCATGGCCGGGGTCGATGGCACGTCGCTGCCGGGCCGGATGGCCGAGATCAACGAGGTGTTGAACGCGCTCCCCGTGCCCCTGCGCGAGCGGCTCCTGGTGGAGTACCTGAACGTGCTCTACCGGCCGTCCGGCGCAGCCGGTTGACGCCCGGCGTGTCGCTCTCCGAGCTCGATCGCGACCGGCTCTTCCACCCCTACACGTCGATCCACGAGCATCAGGCCAAGGGCGGTCGGGTGATGGTGGAAGGGAAGGGGATTCGGGTACGGGACGCCGAGGGCCGCGAGTATCTCGATGCCATGGCCGGTCTCTGGTGCGTGAACGTCGGCTACGGGCGGGACGAGATCGCCGAGGCGATGGCCGAGCAGGCCCGGCGGCTCCCCTACTACCACGCCTTCCTGCGGTACACGAACGAGCCTGCGGTGCGCCTGGCCGATCGCGTGCTCGCGATGGCGCCGGCCTCGATGCGGCGGGCCTTCTTCTGCAACTCGGGCTCCGAGGCCAACGACACCATCATCAAGCTGGTCTGGTACACCCAGAGCCTCCGGGGCAAGCCCGGCAAGCGGAAGCTGCTCTCGCGCTGGAACGCCTACCACGGGGTCACGATCGGAACGGCGAGCCTCTCGGGCCTGCCGGCGATGCACGAGCACTTCGGCCTGCCGATGCCCGAGGTGCACCACCTTCGCAAGCCGCACCACTACCGCGAGGGCGCGCCCGGCGAGCGCGAGGAAGCGTTCTCGGAGCGGTTGGCCGACGAGCTCGACGCCACCATCCGGGCCGAGGGGCCCGATACGGTGGGCGCCTTCTTCGCCGAGCCGCTCATGGCGGCCGGCGGCGTGATCGTGCCGCCCCGAGGCTATTGGCCGGCGATCCAGGAGGTGCTGCGCGCGCACGACGTGCTCCTCGTGGCCGACGAGGTGGTGTGCGGCTTCGGTCGCCTCGGGCGGCCGTTCGGATCGCAACGCTATGGGATCGAGCCCGACTTCATGACCCTCGCCAAGGGGATCACGAGCGCCTACTTCCCGGTCTCGGCGGCGCTGGTCGGCGAGCGGGTCTGGTCGCTGCTCGAATCCGAGTCGCCGGAAGGGACGCTCTTCGCGCATGGCCACACAACCAGCGCCCATCCCGTCGGAGCGGCAGCGGCGCTCGCCAACCTCGCCATCCTCGAGCGCGAGCAGCTCGTCGAGCGTGCCGACCGTCTCGGCCACTACCTCCAGCAGAGGCTGCGCGAGTGCTTCGGAGAACACCCGCTGGTGGGCGAGGTGCGGGGGGAGGGACTGATCGCGGGGATTGAGCTCGTGGCCGACAAGGCGACCCGCGCGCCCTTCCCGCCGTCGGAGAAGCGGGGCCTGCAGCTCTACGAGCTGCTGCTCGACGAGGGATTGGTGTCGCGGGCGGTGGCTGGCGACACGCTCGCCTTCTGTCCCCCGCTCATCGTCTCCGAGTCCGAGATCGACGAGATCTGCGATCGCTTCGGACGGGGCCTCGATCGCCTGGTGGCAGCACTTCCGGGGTTCGGATCCTGAGCCGATGCGGCGGCGCCGCGCGCTCTCGGCGGATTGGATTCCCGACCCGATATCAGCTAGTTGCACTTCATGAGGCGCAAGGTCCGGTGGCACCCGGAACAGGCACGATGGATGCCGCTCGCGGGTCTCTGGCTGGGCCTGCTAGGCCTGCTGGGCTTGATGGGCGGCTGCGGCGGAGGCGACCCGCGCGTCTCGGCAGACGACGCAGCACCCGCTTCCCATCCGGTCGCCACGGCACTCCGTCTGTCCGGCGTCCCCACCGAGACATTCGGCGGAAAGCCCGACTTCGTGCTGACCGACACCGAAGGTCAGCCATTCGATTTCCGCGAGGCGACGCGTGACCGCACCACACTGCTCTTCTTCGGATATACCTCCTGCCCGGACATCTGCCCCGTGCATCTGGCCAACGTCGCCGCCGTGCTCCGCAAGCTCCCGCGCGACGTAGGACGCGCCGTGACGGTGGTGTTCGTCGCGGTCGATCCGCCTCGCGACACACCGGAGCGCATCCGGACCTGGCTCGACCACTTCGACGGTCGTTTCGTGGGACTGACCGGCACCCCGGCCGAGCTCGAGGCGGCGCAGGTGGCGGCTGGCGTTCCCCCGGCCTACGCCGACGGAGAGGGCGACGATTACATCGTGTCCCACGCCGGCTGGATCTCGCTCTACACCCACGATGGCCGTGCCGAGCTCCGCTATCCGTTCGGAACGCGACAACATGAATGGGCCCACGATCTCGAGGTGCTGGTCGAAACGGGCTGGCCGGAGGTTTGATGTGACGAGACGACGAGGTGCGCCGAACCCGATACCGAGATGGAAGCCGGCGGCCGGCCTGTGGATCGCATTGCTCGCGGCCGTGGTCGCCTGCAGCGAGCAGTACGCCGACGCGCCTCCGGGCGACGCCCTGACCGTGCGCGACGCCTATGTCCCCGCACCGCCCCTCGACGTGGCTGCGCTCTATCTCGAGATCGACAATCCGACCGACCAGGACGATCGGCTCGTCTCGGCCTCCTCGCCGGTCGCCCAGCACACCATGCTCCACCGCACCGAGATCGACGGCGCCACGGCACGCATGGTGCACGCCGAGCGAGGCTTCGAGGTGCCCGCCGGAGCGTCGCTCCCGCTGGCCCCGGGAGGCCGTCACGTCATGCTGATGGGATTGACCGAAACGCTGGCCGAAGGCGACACGGTACGGGTCGACCTCGTCTTCGAGCGCGCCGGCGTCCGGGCCGTGGAGGCCCGGGTGGTGTCCTACGACGCAGCGGCCGAGCGTGCCGCCGACGCCGAGCACGCGGGGCACGCCCCGTGATCCTCGCGACCCGCGTGTCCTGGTGGTGCGCGGCCGGGACCGGCCCATGGACCTGGGAGCCCCAGGCCTATCCGGGAATCTGGCTCTTCATGGCCCTGCTCGGAGCGGCCTATCTGCTCGGTCTGCGTCGAGCGGCACGACACGGTACCGATGGGGTCGCCAGCATCGGCCAGCAGACCTCGTTCTGGATCGGTTACGCGCTGCTCTGGCTGGTGCTCGACTGGCCGCTCGGAACCCTCGCGGCGGGCTATCTGCTCTCGGCCCACATGACCCAGTACCTGCTCATCAGCCTGGTGATCGTGCCGCTGCTGGTCGGTGGGCTTCCGCCAGCCGCCTTCCGGATGCTCGTCGCCTCGCGGGCACTGGCCCCGATCGGCTGGTTCCTCGAGCGGCCCTTCGCCTCGTTCGTCGCTTTCAACGGGATCATGCTCGCCACCCACGTGCCGATCGTGGCAGACACGCTCAAGCCCCTCCAGTTCGGATCGATGGCGATGGATCTGGTCTGGATCCTCGGCGCCTTCCTGTTCTGGGGCTCGCTCCGGACCGCCGACGCCGGAGAACGTCTGACGACCATGCTCGGGAAGCGGGTGCTCTTCATCTTCGCGATCAAGATCCCGCCCGTCATCCTGGGCGTCTTCTTCGTGTTCGCGAGCTTCCCGATCTTCGAGACCTACGAGTTCGCGGCGCGCGCGGTCGAAATGACGCCGCACGCCGACCAGGTGCTGGCCGGTCTGCTGGTCTGGATGGCGACGAGCCCCATCATCGTGTGGCGGCTCGGCGAAGCCTTCTTCCGCTGGTACCAGATCGAGCAGGGAGAGCAGAGCGTCTGATCGGTCCGTCCAGCGGACTACTCCTCGAGAATGGCCTCATAGAGCTCGAGCCGCGGCGGCCCGGTCACCACGCCGGCCGGGGTACGCGCCTGCGCGTGGGCCTTGCGGAAGGCTTCCGACTGGGTCCAGCCCTCGAAGGCCTGACGACTCTCCCAGACCGACTGCGAGATGTAGCTGCCCGGCGCGTCGCCGCGCTGGAGCGGGAGGCGCAGGAACCCCGGCGCCTCCCCGAGGAAGCTCTCTCGCGAGGCGCAGATCTGCTCGAACTGGGCGCTCCGCTCGGGGAC
>CAYYUT010000130.1:0-8244 GCA_964474935.1 uncultured Spirochaetales bacterium | reverse complement strand
CGGACCTCGGGCAGATAGCGCTGCGCCATGATCCAGCTCTGCTCGAAGTCGGTGGCCTGCTCGAGGATCGAGGTCAGGTTCCGGTCGCCGTGCCGCAGATGGAAGATGCCCTCGCCCCCCTTCCCGTGCAGGGGCTTCACGATCATGTCGCCGTCGAAGACATCGAGGAGCTCGCGCAGGTCCGAGATCTTCCGGGTGACCGCCGTATCCGGCATCAGCTCCGGGAACTTGAGCGTGTAGAGCTTCTCGTTGGCCGCCAGGATCCCCTCGGGCCGGTTCAGCACCAGGGCGCGCTGGCAGAGGGTCAGCATCAGCGTCGCGGTCATGTAGTGGGTGTCGACGGGGGGATCCTTCCGCTGGAAGACCACGTCGACCTCGTCGTCGAGGAACACCCGCCGCTCCGGCCCCGCCTCGGCATGGCGTCCCTGCTCGCGCTTCAGCCGCACGGGCCGGGCGCGGGCCGCCACCCGGGAGTCGACCACGCCGATGTCCGACGGGTCGACGTACAGGATCTCGTGGCCGCGTTCCTGGGCGGCGAGCATGAGGACGAAGGTGGTGTCGGTCTCGATCCGGATGGACTCGAGCGGGTCCATCACGAACGCGAGGCAGAGAGGAGAGTCCGGATCGGTGCGGGCGGGTGTCATGGAAGAGCCCTTCGGGGAGGCATGGCCCGGTGTTCCGAGCCAGAAGTCGTGCAGGGAGGAGATCGACACCGACGCCGAGCTCCCGACTCGGGTCTCCAGCGGTAGCGCAGCCCTCGCCCCGTCGGCTACGGTTCGAAAGTCCCGGGGTTTCGCGCGCTTGGCTGCTCCGCGGGGCGGGCGCCGCACCCTTCGGATCCGGTCGGCGATCCGGTCGGCGATCCGGTCGGCGATCCGGTCGGCGATCCGGTCGGCGGGTTCGCGAGGCCGCCGGGCCCGAGCCGTTCGCTCCCACCGGGAGTCTTCGCCGAGACCGATGGACGCGCGACGCCGCCGGGGGTGCGGCCGCGACCGCCGAGAGCGACGCAACCCACAGCATCCACTGGATCGTCCCACGCCATGAAGCTGCTCTCACGCGTGTTGGTCGGACTCTTCGTGCTCGGTGTGGTGGGTGCCGCAGCCGGCTGGGGCGTCATCTACTTCACGCTCCTCCGCGACCTCCCCGACATCGAACGGATCGAGGACTACCGACCGCCGCTCGCGAGCCGGGTCTACGATGTCGAGGGGCGGCTGATCGGCGAGTTCGCCGACGAGCGCCGCATGCTGGTGACGTCGGACGAGATCCCGCGCCACGTCGTACTGGCCTTCGTCGCCGGCGAGGACGCCTCCTTCTTCGAGCACCACGGGCTCGACTACGTGGGCATCCTGCGCGCCGCCTGGGTGAACCTCGCTGCCGGGGGCGAGATCCGACAGGGCGGGAGCACCATCACGCAGCAGACCGTGAAGAGCCTCCTGCTCACGCCCGAGCGCAAGATCCGCCGCAAGATCAAGGAGATGATCCTGGCGCGCCGCCTCGAGGAGCGCTTCAGCAAGGACGAGATCCTCTTCCTCTATCTGAATCAGATCTACTTCGGGCAGGGCGCCTGGGGCATCGGCGAGGCGGCCCGCACCTACTTCGACAAGTCGGTCTCGGAGCTCGACGTGTCCGAGGCCGCCCTGCTGGCGGGGCTCCCGCAGCGGCCGTCCGACTACTCACCGGTCTCGAATCCCGAGGCGGCCGAGAGACGACGACGCTACGTGCTCGGCCGCATGCAGGCCGAGGCGTTCATCGACGAGGCCACCTACGAAGAGGCGCTGGCGCGGCCGCCCGAGCTCGCCGTGGACGCCGACCGCGACGACTTCCGGGCCGCGGCCTACTTCGTCGAGCAGATTCGCCGGGTGCTGTACGACCAGCTCGGGGGCGAGACGGTGCTGACCGGGGGACTCGAGATCCACACGACCCTGGACCTCGAGCTCCAGCGCGCCGCCTTCGAGGCGGTGCGGCAGGGTCTCCGCGACCTCGACCGTCGTCAGGGCTACCGGGGCCCGGTCCGGCGCGTCGAAGCCAGCGCCATCGAGGCCACCGTGGCCGAGCTCTCTACGTCGAACGGTTTCGACCTGGCCGCCGAGAGCCCGCCCTCGAGCGACACCACGGAGAGCGATCCGGCCGAGACTCCGGCTCCCATCACCCCCACCCTCGAGAGCGAACGGGTCTACCTGGGCGTGGTGACGGGCGTCGATCCGGGCCGCGACGTGGCCGAGGTGGCCTTCGCCCCGGACGTGCGGGGCGAGGCCCGGCTCCGCGACGTGCGCTGGGCCCGCGAGCCCGATCCGTCGAAGCGGCCCAGTCGGGTCCGGCACATCGAGAACATCTTCGGGGTCGGCGACGTCGTTCGGTTCCGCCGGGTCGAGCCGGACGAAGACGAAGAGATCGACGACGAGGCGCTCCCCCGTCTGACGATCCACCAGGAGCCCACCGTGGAAGCGTCGCTGGTGTCGCTCGAAGTCGAGACGGGCGCGGTCCGCGCGCTGATCGGTGGTTACGACTACGACCGGAGCGAGTTCGACCGGGCCACCCAGGCACGACGCCAACCCGGGTCCGCCTTCAAGCCGTTCGTGTACGCGGCGGCGCTCGAGCAGGGCTACACGCCGGCCTCGATCGTCGTCGATCGACCGGTGGTCTACGAGGACCCCGAGTCGGGATTCGTGTGGCGCCCGGAGAACTACAGCCGCCGATTCCTCGGTAGCCTGACCATGCGCGAGGCGCTCTCGCGCTCGGTGAACAACGCCACCATCCACCTCTTCCGGGAGCTTGGGGTGGGCAATGTGATCGATTTCGTGCGCCGTCTCGGCATCGAGGCCCCGCTGGCACGCGATCTGTCGTTGGCCCTCGGATCGAGCGCGGTCACCTTGCTCGAGCTGACGCGTGCCTACGCGGTGCTTCCGGCCGGCGGCATGCAGGTGATCCCCCGCTTCGTGCGCGAGGTACGCGACCGCGACGGCGAGCGTCTGCTCGAGGACCTGATTCTCGGGAACCCGCTTCCGCCCGCGCCGGCGAGCGTGCCCGAGCCGAAGATCGAGGAAGACCGGCTGGCGGTCGAGCCCGCATCGACCGCCCCGCCGCGCCGCCTGGCGTCGGAGGCCACCGGCCTCGACCCCGAGACCGGCGAGACCGGCGGGCGAGCCCGGCCGGGCCGGGTGATGTCGGAACGCCTCGCCTATCTCGCCACCGACATGCTCCGCGCGGCCGTCTTCGACCTGCGCGGAACGGGGCGCAAGGCGCGGTCGCTCGGCGTGCCGGTGGGCGGGAAGACGGGCACCACCAACGACGGCGGCGACGCCTGGTTCGTCGGCTTCTCGCCCGACGTCGCCACCGGCGTGTGGGTGGGGTACGACCAGAAGAAGGTGCTCGGCCGGGGCGAGACCGGTGCCCGCGCCGCCCTCCCCATCTGGATCGACTACATGGAGGCCGCGCTCGCGCGCCGATCGAGGCGCGACTTCCGGGCACCCGAGGGCATCATCGTCGCACGGATCGACCCCGAGACGGGGCTCCTGGCTCCGAGCCCGAAGGGCGCCTACTTCCAACCGTTCGTCGCAGGCACCGAGCCGACCGAGACCGCGGGCGGCAGCGTCACCAGCAGCGAGCGCCTGCTCCGCCTCGACTCCTTCTGACCCCCGGTCGCCCACCCACCGTCCGCGCTAGCCCGTCGACGCCCACCGCGGGCACGACGCACCCCTCCACGACGACCAACGAACGCGCCCAGCCTGCCCCGTGGACGCGCGGTCCGCGGGGCGAGGTGTCGCGAAGGCGCCCACGCTGCGCGATCGAGCCCAGCCCTGCGCGCGCCGAGCTCTCCCGAGCCACGCAGACCGCGCAACCACCGAACGCGAGATTGCGGCACTGCGCGCCGACGCCCAGGCTGCCGCGGGGACGCGCGGTCCGCGGGGCGAGGGTGTCGCGAAGGCCCCATTCATGCCCCGGGGACGCGCGGTCCGCGGGGCGAGGTGTCGCGAAGGCGCCCACGCTGCGCGATCGAGCCCAGCCCTGCGCGCGCCGAGCTCTCCCGAGCCACGCAGACCGCGTGTCCATCGGACCACGCGGACCGCGCAACCACCGACCGCGGGATCAGCGCACCAACAGACGCTCCAGCTCGGCCGGGCTCCCCACGATCTCGTCCGCGCCGGCGCCGCGCAGCTCCGCCTCGTCGCCGATCCCCCACAGCACCCCGATCGTCGCGATCCCGTTCGCCCGCCCCGCCTCGACATCGTGGTGACGGTCGCCCACCAGCACCGGCGACCGCGCCGGCCGGAGCGCCTCGAGCGCCCGCCCCACCACCGAAGGCTTCCGCTCCGCCTCCGCCGCCAGGTCGGGGCCGAAGATCCCGTCGAACACCTCGCTCAGGCCCAGCTCCCGGAGGAGCGGCTCGGCCAGCGCGGACGGACGGGCCGTGGCCACCGCGACGGGTCGGTCCTGGGCCACCCGCTCGACCACGCGGTCGATCCCCGGCACCAGGGTCGTCTCGACGGGAGCCACCTCGCGGTAGCAGCCCCGATAGCGTTCGATACAACGCTCGAGCCGAGCCGGCGGAGGCGACGGATCGCCCGCTTCGGCGAGCAGCTCCCGGAACACGTCGATCAGACGGTCGCCGATGAAGCGTGCGAGCGCGGACTCGGAGCGACACGCGACCCCCTCTCCTTCGAGCCCGGCGTTCACGCTTCGGGCGAACGCGGCGCGCGAATCGACGAGCACGCCGTCGAGGTCGAAGAGCACCACGTCGAACGACACGACAGACGCCTCCTCTCGGTTCGACGCGTCGCGCAGCTCCTCTCTCGGAGTGGTCGCGCGTCGGCAGGCCGGCAACCGACGCCCCCCGAGGTTCGGCCGGCCGCGTGGGCGATCGCGGTCCGCCGCTTGGCCGTCCGGTCCGGAGCCCGTCGGGTCAGGGCTCGAGCCAGTCGCGCACCGTCCGGCCGAGCTCGGCGAGCCCGGCCTGGAAGAAATGATCGGCCTCGGGAACGACCACGAGCCGTGCGTGGGGACAGGAGTCGAGGGCCTCGGCAAGCACCGCGGGCGGGGCGAGCGGATCGGCGACGCCGGTCGCCACCAGCATCGGACCGGCGTGGTCCGAGAGACGCGAGGTGCCGAGCAGGGAGGGCGGCGGCGCCACCAGGACGAGGCGCCGCACCCGTGGGAACCGGGAAGCGCAACGCAGTGCCGCGACGGCCCCGAACGAGTAGCCCGCCGCCACGAGATCGCCTTCCACCGTCTCGGCCATCTGCTCGATCGCGGCCGCGGCGTCGGCGACCGCGTCGGTGGCCTCTCCGCTCGCTCGGCCCCCGCTCGCCCCCACGCCGCGCCAGTTGAAGCGCAGCGAGGCCAGACCCGTCCGCGTGCAGGCATGGGCGATCTCGGTGACGACCGGGTTGTCCATGCTGCCGCCGTACAGGGGGTGGGGCGGCGCGATCACCGCGGCCTGCCCCGATCCGTCGTGGACGGGAACGAAGATGCCTTCGAGCGCCCGGCCCGCTTCCGAACCGTCGTCGAACGGAATCGTCACGCCCCGGTCTTCGCTACGCGTCACTCGCGGGCTCCTTCGACATCGAGAGGTGGGCGCCCCGTTTGGGTTCGGTCGGCACGCCGCGGCGCTCGCCCGGGTGATTCGCTCGGCCGAGGCTCCCCGCGCGCCTGCTACTCTGCGCCGCATGCCGCGCGAGAGCAAGCAGGCACGACGCGAGCGAGCCCGACGGATCGCTCGCACGCTCGCGCGCAGCTACCCGGACGCCGAGTGCGCGTTGGTTCATCGCAACGCCTTCGAGCTCCTGATCGCCACGATCCGCTCGGCGCAGTGCACCGACAAGATGGTGAACACCGTCACCCCCCGACTCTTCGAGCTCTACCCCGATGCTGCGAGCCTGGCCGAGGCCGACCTCGAGCACGTCGAGAGCCTGATCCGACCCACCGGGTTCTATCGCCAGAAGGCGAAGTCGCTGGTGGCGACCTCGCGCGACCTCGTGGCCAAGTTCGACGGCACGGTGCCGAAGACCATGGAGTCGCTGCTCGAGCTGCGCGGTGTGGCCCGCAAGACCGCGAACGTCGTGCTGGGCAACGCCTTCGGCATTCCGGGCCTGACCGTCGATACCCACATGAAGCGGGTGCACCAGCGTCTCGGACTCACGCGTCACGACGACCCGGTGAAGATCGAGCGCGACCTGATGGAGCTGATCCCCGAGCCCGACTGGACGCAGTATTCGCACCACGTGATCCATCACGGTCGCGGCTGCTGCGACGCGCGCCGGCCCGAATGCGAGCGATGCCCGGTGCGCGAAGACTGCCCCTGGCCCGAGTCGCGCTCGGGCCGCGCGGCCCGGAAGAGCCGGTGAGCGACCGCACCGCCTACCGGGGCCGGAAGTTCTCGGTGGCGATCGAGCGGGCCGAGCTCCCGAACGGCCGGACCATCGACCTCGACGTGATCCGCCATCCCGGGGCATCGGCGGTGGTGCCCTTCGTCGACGACCACCGGATCCTGCTGGTTCGCCAGTATCGCCATGCCACCGGGGGCTGGCTCTTCGAGGTGCCGGCCGGGACCCTCGACGGCGAGACGCCCGAGATCTGCGCGGCGCGCGAGCTGGAGGAAGAGGCGGGGCAGCGCGCCGGCCGACTCGAGAAGCTCGGCGAGATCTGGACCACGCCCGGATTCACCGACGAGCGGATCCACCTGTTCGCGGCCTTCGAGCTCGAGGCGGTCGGTCAGCGGCTCGAGGAGGACGAGGTGATCGAGCTGGTCGAGGTCGACGTGGGAGAGGCGCTCGCCTGGATCCGCAACGGCGAGCTCAGCGACGCCAAGTCGGCGCTCGCCCTCCTCTATGCGGCCCAGCGCTACGGGATCGAGGGGTGAGGCTCGGGGTGGCGCTGGGCGGAAACGCCCATCCCTACCCGGAGCTGCTCGCCCTGGTTCGCGAGGCCGAGCAGCTCGGCTACGCCGCCGCGTTCGTGGACGGCGACGTCTCGCAGCGCTCGGCCCCGGGCGTCCGCGAGGTGGCGCACGGCTGGTCGCTGCATCTCGCCCTGCTGGCCGCCACGGAACGCATCGCGATCGGATCGATCCGGCTGGTCCACCACTGGAACGCCTGCGCGCTGGCCCAGGCCGCCGCCACCGCCGAGCGCCTCTTCGGCGAACGCTTCCGGCTGCTCTGCTCGGTGGGGGGCCAACCGGCTGATCGTCATTTCGGCCTGCCCTTCCCCAAGGCGGCCGACCGGGTCCGCTGGCTCGACGAGACCCTCACAGTGGCCCGCCGTCTCTGGCGGGGCGAATCGGTGAGCTTCGCAGGTGCGCACGTGCACTGCGACGAGGCACGTCTCCAGCCCGCCCCCGGCGACGAGGTTCCGATCGCCATCGCCGCCCGCGGCCCGAAGCTTCTCGAGGTGGTGGCGCGTCACGCACGGGGGTGGGACATCAACGTGCCTCCGATCGCGACGCGGGTGGACCGTGCCGCCGCGGCGCTCGACGCAGCCTGCGCCCGCGAGGGCCGCGACCCGGGCGAGATCGCCCGTAGCCAGTGGATCCACGTCCGGCCGGGGGGCGAGGCCGGCAGCGACCAGCTCGTCGCCGGCTTCCGGCGTACGAACCCCTGGTTCGAGGCGATTCCGGACGAGGAGCTGAGCGAGGGGCTGGTGGGAGGCTCCCCGAAGGCCTGCCTCGAGCGTCTCGCCGAACTCCGCGACAGATTTCAGCTCGATCTGCAGATCCTGGAACTGACGGGGATCGATGTCGCCACGACTCAGCGCGTCATGAACGATCTCGCGCCCGGCACCGCCTGAGGCCGTTCCGCGGGAGATGCCTTCGCGCGGGCTCTCGTGGGCCGATGGACCCGGGGAGGAGACGACGAGGCTGCCCATCGGTGCCAGCGCTCGCGCAGGGTCGGATTGGACCCTTCCGGTCGATCGACGTTGACCCCACGTCGACGACCACTTAGGCTTGGTTTCCCGCGGGAATGCGCCCGTCCCGCCCGACCTTTGGGTACGTTCCCCCGAGCTGCCCGGAGGAGTGAGGCTACGTGTACGGTCGCGGATACGGTGGCGGTGGCGGTCAGATCGGCTTCGGGCCGCCCGTCACACCTCCCATCATCAAACAGCTGCTGATCGCGAATCTCGCGATCTTCTTCGTGTCGCAGGTCTTCATCGGCCCGACGCGAGCGCTCTATCTGTTCGGTGTGGTGCCTGCGGATTTCTGGGGACAGGGCTTCATCTGGCAGCCCTTCACCTACATGTGGCTGCACGCGCCCA
>CAYYUT010000129.1:5972-8300 GCA_964474935.1 uncultured Spirochaetales bacterium | reverse complement strand
AAGGCGGTTCGAATTCTTTGCGATGGTGGAGGCGGCGGGAATCGAACCCGCGTCCGCGTAGCTTCCATCGAGTGCATCTACGTGCGTAGGTTCCGCTCGCTCTCGGTGCGGCCTGTCGCGGTGCCAGGAGAAGCCACACCCAGGCAGACTTGATTCTCGCCCCCGGATGCGGCCTGCCAGCGGCCGGGGACCAGTCTCCTGATGACGCCCGTTCCCCGCTAGGAGACGTCACGGACGGGCGTCGCTCGACCTAGTTTCTGCTAGGCAGCGAGGGCATAGTTGTCGTCGGCAGTTATCACTACCAACACGCCACCGTTTCACGAGGTGGGTGACGATCTCGGCACGCAGCGCTCGGCTTCCACCACCCGTCGAAGCCAATCGCCCCCTGAAAGACAAGCGTAGGCACGGGCGGCAACCGGGTCAAATCCGAGGGCGGGCCGAAGGGGCCCGCCGCCGCACCACGCACCCTGTCTAGAGGAACGCGCCCGCCACCTCTTGGAGGATCTGGAGCAGCTCGCGGGCGGCGCGCCGCACCCCGGCGTTCTGCGACTGGACGGCCAACCGGTTGAGCTCGCGCCTCATGGTCTGGGCGAAGGCCCGCTTCGCCGCCTGGAGACCGAACTTGTTGAGCGCCCGTTGGAGCGTGAGCCGGAGCGTCGACCTCGTGAGGCCCGAGAAGCCCACCTGGGCCAGGCTGGTCAGCTCGGCCGTCGAGCTCGCCGCCGTCCCGGCCGCCACCACCTCCTATTCCACGATCGCGTGGGCCTTGGCCTCGGCCGACGCGACGGCCGCGGCCGAGAAGAGGAAGAAGAGCTTCAGCGCGACCACCGCGATCACGAATCCGATCACGAAGCCGAGGACGAAGCGCTCGAAGGGGCTGAAGTCCTCGCCCACCTCGGCAGCGACGAAGAGTCCGCCGACGGCCAGACCGGCAAGGATCCCGACGATCGCGTAGGTCGCGGCGCTCTCCGCCAGGGTGAAACGACCGCTCGGGGCGGTGTTGTTCACCGGATCGGCGTTCGCGTACAGATACCGGTGGAGCGACACCGGGTCGAAGGGGCTGCCGCTCTCGGGATCGGTCGTCGTGAAGCGTCCCTGCGCCTGGGCGTACCAGCGCGCGCGCATCTGGTAGAAGCCGACGTTCGGATCGAGCGGCTCTCCCGAGAACAGGAACTCGTTCGGATGGGTTCCGGTCGCGTCGAGCGGGACACCGAAGGCATCGAAGTCATAGGTGTCGGTGACCGCCCCCGCAGCGTCGGCGAGCTGGCGCGTCGAGCCACGCCCGTCGGCCAGGTGGTAGCGGGCACCGAGCCCGGCCCGGGTCTGTGCGAGCAGGTCGTCGCCCCAGTCGTAGCGCACGCTCGCGCCGGCGGTTTCCTCGAGGAGCACGCGGGCGAACTCGGTGTTGTGATCCACCAGATAGCGGGTCGCGACCCCGTTCACGGTCTTCCCGATCCGGAAGCCATCAGCGTCGTACGCGAACTCGACCCGACCCGGAGCCGGACCGAGCGCCACGTCGGCGAGCACCAGGCGGTTCTCGCCATCGTAGGCGTAGACGTCGGTGGCGATGCCGTCGCTTCGCGAGAGCAGGTTTCCGTTCGCGTCCCAGGTGTAGGTGAGGGTCTCGGATCCGAACCCGTCGCCCGCCACGGGCGCCTCGCCCGGATACTCGCCCACCCCGAGCGCGTGCACGAGCCGCGCGTCGAAGGCGAGACCCACGATCACGAGAAGGGCCGCCCCGCGCGCGGCCGCCTGACGGAGCGCCACGCCGGCCTCGCCGCGGCCCCGGGTCGCGGCCAACCGGAACGCCAGATCGCCGAGCACGAGCAGGAGCACTGCGAGCGAGATCCACAGATAGGCACCGGTCGCGAGCTCGACGCCCTGTCTCGACGGCGGCGCCACCAGCCGGCCACCCGGCCCGGCGACGGGAGCCCCGGCCGTCGAGACGCTGGAGGTCTCAGAGAGCAGGCGATCGTTCTCGTCGTAGATGTAGGCGGTCCGCGCGAACCGGCCGGCCGACGCCACCGTCCGAAGCGTGCGGTTCCCGACCGCGTCGTACTCGTACGCGATGATGCGTTCGCCCGTCGCTGGGTCGAAGATGCGTTCCTCGACCAGGCGATAGGCGGCGTCGTAGGCGTAGTCGACGGTCCGCCCAGCGGTGCCCGAGCCCGACTCCACCACCTTGACGCGGTTCCCGCGCGGCCCGAGCGTGTACTCGTAGCCAGAGAGGAACCCACCGTTCGGCCCCTCGTTCCGGATCGCGACCAGCCGGTTCAGGGCGTCGTACTCGTAGACCTCGAGGTCCCCGTCCCGAACCCGCGGCAGCCG
>CAYYUT010000129.1:0-5962 GCA_964474935.1 uncultured Spirochaetales bacterium | reverse complement strand
CGTAGCGCGTCGTGACCCCGTTGGGATAGACGAGTGAGCTTCGATTGCCGACCCCGTCATAGCCGTAGGTGGTCGTACCCCCGTCGGGGTCGGTCACCGTCTCCAGTCGATCGAGGGCGTCGTAGGTATAGAGGGTCGTCCCCGCGGACGTGGTGAGAGAGATCCGATTGCCGGCGTCGTCGTAGCCGTAGCGGATGACCTCGCCGTCGGCCTTCACCTCCTCGATCAGACGTCCGCGCACGTCGTAGGAGGCCTGCTCCGCCCCCGCCTGGGTGCGCAGCCCGCCCGGCGTGTAGGCGTAGGCCACGACCGCCCCGTCGGGCAGCGTCTTCTCGACCAGCCGGTTGTTCGCGTCGTAGACGTAGCGGGTGATGTCGCCCTCGAAGTCGGTGCGCTCGATCAGATTGCCCTGACCGTCGTAGGCGAAACGCTGCTCCTGGCCGAGCGGGCGCGCCAGCCGCGTCAGCCGCCCTGCCCCGTCGTAGTCGAGCTGCGTCTCGCGACCGAGCGCGTCCACCTGCGACACCAGATTCCCCACTTCGTCGTAGGCGAAGCGCGTCGTCGCGCCCGTGGGATCGGTCACGGCTTCGAGCCGACCGAGCACGTCGTAGGCGTACCGGACGGTGAGGCCGGCGGCGTCGGTCTCCGAGAGCAGACGGCCCGCCGCGTCCCACTCGGCCGACACGGTCGTCCCGTCCGGAAGTACGCTGCGGACGAGATTGCCGGTCCCGTCGTACTCGAACTCGTAGACCCGTCCGAGCGCATCGGTCATCCGGACGCGGCGGTCGGCGCTGTCGAACACGTGCTCGGTCTCGGAGCCGAGCGCGTCGATCACGCGTTGGAGGTTCGGCGCGTACTCGTAGCGGGTCGGATTCCCGCGCTCGTCGATCGAGACCACCATCCGACCGGCCCCGTCGTATTCGCTCTCGGCGAAGGCGCCGTCGGCCTCGGTGCGTCGCGTCTCGCGTCCGAGTGCGTCGCGGTCGAACGCGATGCGATGCCCGTCGCGGTTCACGATGGCGGCATCGCGCCCCTCGGCATCGAGCTCGCGCGTCTCGCTCGATCCGTCCGGGAAGCTCGCCCCCACGACGCGCCCGAGCGCGTCTCGCTCGATCCGGGCGACGTTCCCGTTGCCGTCTCCGAGCGTCACCTTGGCGCCGCGGGCGTCGTATCCGATGGTGAGCGGCCCCGAGTCCGGCTCCTCGAACGACTCGAGCTCGCCGTAGGCGGTATACGCCATCTCCATCTCGAGCACCTGCACGTCGCCCGCGAGCGTCGTACGGGTGCGGGTCTCCGAGACGGGTCGGCCGTTCTCGTCGTTGGTGAAGCTGGTCACGTTCCCGAAGGGGTCCGTCCGCCGGACGAGATCGCCGGCCTGGTCGTAGGCGTACTCGAAGACCGCCCCGGACGGGTTGCTGCGCCGGGTGACGCGGCCCCGGTCGTCGTACTCGAAGGTCGTGACGCCCCCGGCGAAGTCGACCTCGCGGGTCAGGTTGCCTCGGTCGTCGTACTCGCGGGTCTCGGTGCGACCCTCGGGGTCGGTCTCGGAGAGCAGCCGGCCACCCGCATCGAAGGTCCGTAGGGTGCGGTTGCCCTCGAAATCGGTCTCCTCGATCACCCGGTCGCCCGCATCGTAGACGAGCGTGCGGACCCGGCCCTCCGGGTCGATCTCCTCGATGACGTTGCCGCGCGCGTCGTAGGCGAAGCGGCGCTCCCCGTCCTCGTCGATCTGGACGACGATGTTGCCCTCGAGGTCGTACTCGAAGACCGTCACGTTCCCGAGCCGATCGGTCACCACCTCGCGGCGGTTCTCGAGATCGTGGTCGATCTCGCGACGCTCGCCGAAGGGATCGATCGAGGCGACGAGTCGGCCGTCCTCGTCGTACTCGTTCCTGAGGGCGCGGTTTCCGAGCGGGTCGAGGATCTCGAGCAGGTAGTGGTCGTCGTCGTAGAGGAAGCTCGTGACGTTCTGGTCGCGATCGGTCCACGAGACGAGATCACCCGCCGCGTCGTAGCCGTACTCGAGCGTGAAGCCCTCGGAGTCGGTGATGGTCTCGATCCGGCCGAGCGCGTCGCGCTCGAACGAGATGCTCCGACCCGACGTCGACACGATTCCGTTGTCGGTGATGGTGATGGCGTTGTCGTTGGCATCCCCCACCCGGTTCACCCCGCCGAGCTCCACGTCGAAGTCGATCTTGCGGCGATCGCGGGTGGTGAGACGTACGCGCTGGGGCTCGTAGGGCAGGAAGGTGAGGTCGTCGACCACCTCGTCGTCGCCCAGGTAGAAGACGCCGTCGTTCGAGAGGATCTCGAGGGTGGCGCCGGGCACCGTCCCTTCCACGAAGTCGAAGACCGCGGTCGAGGGGCAGCCCGAGCCTAAGCGCGGATCGGTGATCCGGATGCGGAAGACGTAGACCTCGCGGTCCGAGAGCCGCACCTCCGTGAGGTGGCTCTTGGTCTCCACCACCCGCTGGCACGGGAGGCCGAGCAGTCCGGTGCTGGGCAGGATCTGCCAACCGTCGCCCGGCGTACGGTTGTGCTCGACCGAGCCGCGGCGAACGTCGAGCGACCATCCGATCCCGAAATCGCGCTGACTCTTGACGCGGCTGTCGTAGGTGCGGACCACCTCGATCGGGACGCCCGCCACCGGGAGGGCGAGATCCGTGAACGAGAGCGTGAAGAGCCCGACCTTTGCCCGTCCGGCCACCGAGACCGTGATCTCGTCACTCGCGAGCTGTCCGCTCTGGTTCTCGACCACCAGTCGCACGCGCTGCAGGCCGTCTGCGAGCGTGGTGGCGTCGAGCACGCCCAGCACGTCGTCGACGACGGCCGTGGTTCCGGTGACCAGCGTCCGGAAGCCGTCGGCGCCTAGCGGCGCCACCTGCAGCTGATAGCGGACGAAGCCCGGGCCCTCCGCCGTCCCGCGCACCTCCACCTGGAAGGGCACCTCGGTGAGCTCGTCGGGAGCCGTGATCTCGGCCACCGGAGGGATCGCGTTCGGGTCGCGGAAGCGGACCTCGAGGATCCGCTGCTCGACGTTGCCGCTCGTGTCCGACGCGGTGGCGACGGCCTGGAACACGCCCGGTGTCGCACTCGTGAAGCGTCCGACCCCGTTCGCATCGAGAGCCACCGCCACTCCGTCGACCTCGAGGGTGAGGTCGGCCACTTCGATGTTGTCGGTGGCGCTCGCGGTGAAGACGATCTCGTCGCCGATGTCGGCCTGGGTGGGGCTGCCCGCGAGGGTGACCGTCGGCGCGGTGCCGTCGGCCTTCACCTCGAGCACGAAGTCCTGGCTCGCGACGAGGCCCGCGCTGTCGCGGACCTCGACCGTCACCGGATAGGTCCCGACCTGGGTGACGGTCGGCCGCCAGCCGATCTCGCCGGTGGCCGGATCGATGGCCATCCGGATCGGCGCCTGCGACAGCCCGTAGACCAGACGCTCGCCGGGGTCGAGATCCGATGCGACCACCGGGTAGGCGAAGAAGGTGCCGGCCTCGACCACGGTCGGCGGTGTCGATTCGATCACGGGCGCGTTGGAGACGACCGAGATCGAGAAGCTCACGGCATCGGTGGTCCCGGCGAGGTCCGCCACCCGCACGGTCACCGGGTTGGGGCCTCGCTGCGTGCCGACGGGGGTCCAACGGATCTCGCCGGTCGTGGCGTCGATGCTGAGTCCGACCGGTCCCCGGTCGAGCGACCAGGTGAGGCGGTCGTTCGCATCCGGGTCGGAGGCGCGCACGAAGAAGGCGAGCGGGATCCCCTGGCCGGCCTCGGTCACCGGCGTCGAGGTGATCTCGGGGCGGTCGTTCACGTTCGCGACTGTGACGCTGAAGCTCTGGGTGTCGGAGACGCCCAGCGCGTCGGTCACCCGGACCCGCACCAGCGAGTCGCCGACCTGCGCGTTGGTCGGCGTCCACGAGACGATCCCCGTCGCGGCGTCGATCGACATCCCGGACGGCGCCACGTCGAGCGAGAAGCCGAGGACATCGCCGGCGTCGGGATCCTGGGCCTCGACGTCGTACGCGTAGGGAGCCTCCTCGTCTGCGGCGAGCAGGGGCATCGAGAGGATCGTCGGGGCGTCGTTCCGATTGGCCACCTGCACGACGAAGCTCTGGGTATCGGTCGCGCCCGCCGCGTCCGTCGCCGTCAAGGTCACCGCGGCGGGGCCCACCTGCCCAGCGTTCGGCGTCCACCGGACCACTCCGAACGCGGGGTCGATGGTCATCCCGGCCGGTCCGACGAGGCTGTAGCGGACGACGTCGCCCGGATCGGGATCCTGGGCCTCGGCCTCGTAGCGGTACGCCGTATCCTGGACGACCCGGGTGATGGGCGTCGAGGTGAAGCGGGGCGCGTCGGGCGTATTCGAGACCGCGACCAGGAAGGTCTGCCGCGCCGTCAGGCCCGAGGCGTCTCGGACGAGAACCTTCACCAGCTGCGAGCCCACCTGACGCTCGGTGGGCACCCATTGGATCGCACCCGTCAGCGCGTCGATGGTCATGCCGGCCGGGGCGGCCTCGAGCGCGAAGGCGAGCACGTCCGCAGCGTCAGGGTCCGCCGCCGTCACCGGATAGGCGTAGGCGAGCTCTTCGACCGCGGTCGTCACCGGGGTGCTCGTGATCACCGGAGGCTCGCTCGCATCGACCACCGAGAGCATGTAGCCCTGCACGTCGGCCAGCCCCGCGCTGTCGTCGACCCGCACCACGACCATCTGCTCGCCCACACCCGGATCGTCCGGCAGCCACTGGACGAGGCCGCTCCCCGAGTCGATCCGCATACCCGCGGGCGCGATGGCGAGCGAGTAGGTCAGGCGATCTCCCGGATCGTCGTCGACGGCATCCGCGTCGTAGGCGTAGGGGCTGCCCTCCGACCCCGTTGCGGGGGGCGTGCTCACGATCCTCGGCGGACGGGCCCCGCGCGCCCGCGAGGCGCCGGGGATGGCCGCGCAGACCTCGGAGGCCGGCGACGCCACCCCGTCGGCCCGCACGGCCACCAGCCGGTAGGTGTAGGTGCGACCGTTGGTGAGGCCGAAGTCTGCGTAGACCCGAGTGGACTGCTCGACGATCTCGTTGAAGGGGCCGCCCGCTTCACTCCGGAGCACCCGGTAGCTCGCCGCGCCGGCCACCTCGTCCCAGGTGAGATCGATCTTCCCGGGCTTCGCGCGACAGGCGAGATCTGGCGGCGGCGGGAGCGCGAAGCCCGGCGCCACCGAGATCGAGACGGTCGCGACGTTCGAATCGAAGAGACCGTCGTTCGCGACGTAGGTGAGGCTGTCCCCACCCTCGTAGCGCGAGTTCGGGACGTAGGTGCGGGCGGCTCCGGTCCCGAGCAGGATCCCGTTCCGGGGCGCCTCGACGATCTGGTAGGCGAGCGGGTCGCCGTCGGGGTCGTTGGCGACCAGATTCACCGAGACGGGAACTCCCCGGTCGGTGGTGAAGCTGCCGTCGTTGGCCACCGGCGGGCTCTCGCCACAGAAGCTCAGCTCGGCCGACACCAGATTGTTGTCGGTGAAGCCCTCGTTGACGGCGCCCGGCCCTGGGGTGACCACCGGGCGGGCGACCGCGAGGAGTCCGCGACCCGGGCCATCGTCCTCGAGGATCTCGGTCTGCGGATCGGTCGGATCGATCTCGACGATCGAGCTGCCGTTGTTGGAATAGATGGCCCCCACGCCGAGCATGAGCGGGTCGTCGCTGGTCGTCGGGCGCGTCCCTCTGACGCCGTCGAAGCTTCCGCCCACGAAGCGGAGTCCGAAGGGCTCGAGCACGGGGTTCCAGAAGGCGGCCTCACCGGTGGCCCCGCCCCCGAATCCGCCCGTGCCCCCCGCGATGTAGACGTTCCCGCCGCCCGCGACGTAGTCGGCCACGATGTTCGGATCGATCGTGCCATCGGCGGGGCCCGCGAAGAAGACCCCATCGAAGCCAGCGAGCGTCTCGGGGGTGAAGGAGAGCTCGGGCGCCAGCGTGAT
>CAYYUT010000128.1:0-8302 GCA_964474935.1 uncultured Spirochaetales bacterium | reverse complement strand
AGATGTTCACTCCCCCCGAGATGATCATGAACGAGGCCCGATCGGTGAGATAGAGGAAGCCCTCTTCGTCGACGTAGCCGACGTCGCCGAGCGCGGTCCAGGCAGGATGTTTCGGGTGCCGCGCGCTGCGCGTCTTCTTCTCGTCGTTGTGGTACGCGAAGGGCGCCTTGTCGCGTTCGAAATAGACGAGGCCCGTCTCGCCCACGGGCATCTCCTCACCACTCTCGTCGCAGATCCGAAGCGTCCCCATCACGGCGCGGCCGACGGTTCCGGGATGGGCGAGCCAATCTTCGGGCCCGACGTAGGTGAGGCCGTTCAGCTCGGTCCCGCCGTAGTACTCGTGCAGGATCGGTCCCCACCACGCGAACATCTGCTCCTTCACCTTGCGCGGGCAGGGCGCCGCGGCGTGGATCGCCACACGGTGGGCGGAGAGGTCGAATCCGGCGCGCTCCTCCTCCGGCAGCTTCAGCATGCGCGAGAACATGGTGGGGACCCACTGGCTGTGGGTGACGGCGTACCTCTCGAGGGCCCACAGGGCCTCCCGCGGATCGAAGCGCTCCATCATCACCACCGTCCCACCGAGCGACTGCACGGACGTGGAGAAGCCGAGAGGCGCCGAATGGTACATCGGTGCCGGCGAGAGATAGATCGAATCGGGCTCGACGCGGAAGAGGCTCTTCAGGACCGGATTCAGGGCGAGTCCGCGCGAGACCGGACGGTCGGGAAGGGAGCGCGAGATGCCCTTGGGCTTCCCGGTGGTGCCCGAGCTGTAGAGCATGAACTCGCCGAGCGGCTCTTCGGCCAGGGGCTCCGGCGGGTGCCCGGCCAGCGCCGCCTCGTAGCTCTCGAAACGCTCCGCGGCGCCCTCGGGTGGTCCGTCGACGACCAGGAAGCGACGACATCCGGGCGCGCGGTCGGGGATGCCCGACGCCGCCTCGTGCACCGCTCGAGACGACACCAGCAGCTGCGCCCCGCAGTCGTCCACGATGTAGCCCGCCTCGGGCGCGGTCAGGTAGCGGTTCACGGTGGTGAGATAGAGCCCGGAGCGGAGCGCGGCCCAGGCGACCTCGAAGTAGCGGAGATGGTTCTCGAGGAAGACCGCGATGTGGTCGCCGCGTCGCAGACCTTCCGCCCACAGGAGCTGGGCCAGACGGTTGGAGCGGGCATCGAGCGCGCGGTAGGTGAGCACCTCGCCGGTGCGCGCGGAGATGGCCGCGGCCTTCTCCGGCCAGACCTCGGCATGGTGTCCCGGATACATGCTGGCCCTCCCGCGACCGCGCTTTGCGCCGGTCGAGAACTATGATACTAGATCACTAGCCGCCGGAGGGAGCCTTCGGCGGGCGGAGAAGCCCATGATCCGCATCGACGGTCGCGATCTCGTCTCGCCCCGCGCCTACGCGGAGCGCGGCGTCCCCCACGATCAGTGGACGGAGCTCCGCCAGCTCGACCATCTCCACTTCTGCGAGCCCCGCGGATTCCAGTCCTTCTACCCCGTGGTGCGGCACCGGGACATCTGCGAGATCTCGAAGCAGCCCGATCTCTTCTGGAACCGCCGCGGCATCGTCCTGGAGAGCGAGCAACAGAAGACGATCCTCGAGGCCGAGTCGGGCCTCGGGAGCCTCCGCGCGATCCTGGTGATGGATCCACCCGAGCACCGCAGCTATCGCAAGGTGGCCTCGCCCTGGTTCACCCCACGCGCCATCGGGCGGGTCGACCCGGTGGCTCGCGAGAGCGCGAAGCAGCTGGTGGACGGGCTGGTGGAGCGAGCAGGCCGCGGCGAGGGCATCTGCGAATTCGCGAACGAGATCGCGACGGCCCACCCGCTCCGGGTGCTCTCCACCATTCTCGGCGTGCCCCGTGAGGAGGAGCCCCGGATCCTCGCCCTCACGACCCAGCTGTTCGCGTCGGACGACCCCGATCTGCGGCGCGAGGGGGACGACCGGCTGGCGGCGGCCAAGGAGCTGGCGGTCGACTTCTTCCAGCTCTTCAATGAGATCATCGAGGACCGGCGCGCGAACCCGCGCGACGATCTGGCGAGCGTCCTCGCCAACGGTCGGGTGGACGGCGAGCCCATGGGCCCGATGGAGACCCTCGGCTACTTCCTGATCGCGTTCACTGCGGGCCACGACACGACGAAGAACGCATTGGTCGGCGGCCTCCACGCCCTCGCGCAGCATCCCGCCGAGTTCGAGAAGTTGAAGCGGGACCCGGAGCTCGTTCCGAGCGCGGTCGAAGAGATCCTGCGCTGGGTCTCTCCCGTCAACTACATGAAGCGCGTGGTGGGCCGCGACCTCGAGTTCCGCGGTCAGAAGCTCTGCAAGGGTGACAACCTCGTGCTGTTCTACGGCTCGGCGAATCGGGACGAGGCCGTCTTCGACGACCCGTTCGAGTTCCGCGTCGAGCGCAAGCCCAACCCCCATCTGGCGTTCGGGATCGGTGAGCACTTCTGCCTCGGCGCCCATCTGGCGCGCCACTCCCAGCGCGCGCTCCTCGCCGAGCTGGCGCGTCGGCTCGATTCGATCGAGCTCGCGGGGGAGCCCGACCCGATCCATTCGAGCTTCGTCGTGGGCCTGAAGAAGCTGCCCCTCCGTTACCGGGTGCGCGGGACGGGGTAGAGAGGCAACCGAGTGCACTACCAGGAGATCACCTACGAGGTCGAGGACGGCCGGGCGCGCATCACCCTGGCCCGCCCCGACAAGCACAACGCGATGACGCCCCGGCTCCTCGAGGAGCTCGAGCACGCCCTCTGGGAGGCGGACGAGGACCTCGCGGTCCACTGCATGATCCTGCGCGGACAGGGCTCCTCGTTCTGCTCGGGCTACGACCTGACGGCGCTCGGCGGCGAGAAGCGCGAGGGGCATCGCACCGGCCGCACCCACGACGACGACATCTGGCTGATCGAGCGGAACAACCGCCGCATCCGTGCGCTCTGGGAGACCCACAAGCCGTCGATCGCCCAGGTACACGGCAATTGCCTGGCGGGCGGAACCGACCTCGCGTTGGCCTGCGACATCGTCATCGCGGCGGACGACGCGCGCATCGGCTTCCCGGCGGCACGCGCCATGGGCGCGCTGCCGAACAATCTCTGGATGTATCACTGCGGCCCGCAGTGGGCGAAACGTCTCCAGCTGACGGGCGATTCGATCCGCGGGGTCGACGCCGCGAAGATCGGGCTGGTGCTGAAGGCCGTACCCGCGGACGTGCTCGCCGACGAGGTCGAGGGCCTCGCCGACCGCTTCGCACGGATCGATCCCGACCTCCTCGCCGCCAACAAGCGCATCACCAACCTCGCGCTCGAGCTGATGGGGGCACAGACCCTCCAGCGTCTGGCGGCGGAGAACGACGCCCGCGCCCACCGCGCTGCGGCCGTGCGCCAGTACGGGCGCGACGTGCGCGAGCACGGCCTCAAGGAGACCTTGCGACGACGCGACGAGCCCTTCGGCGACGACTGTGCCCGCGTCGACGAGCCCGAGGGACGCAGCCGCACCGCCCGGGCAGCGCGCGAACGCTGAGCGGGCGGCCGCGAGCCGAGCCGCCCCCAGTCGATCCGTCTCCGGCGGATCGACCGTGCTCCCCTTGCGCCGGCTCGCGGGCCTCCGCGGCCTCGTCGCAGACTGCTCGCAGCCCGGTCGCGAGCGCCTGGCGAGCGTCTCCTGGCTGGCCCTCCGCGGCTCGCGGTCTGCGGGCTCCTACTGGACGAGGGGATCGCGGGGCAGACCGAGCAGACGCTCGGCGATCTGGTTGCGCAGGATCTCCGAGGTTCCGCCGCCGATCGTGGCCCCGAGCGTCGCCATCGTCCAGCTCGAGACCCGCTTCTCGCGGCCTTCCCGCACGGCCGCGGCCGGGCCGACCATGCGGCTCATGAGCGCGGCCTTGCGCTGGACGACCTCCGAGCCGAGCAGCTTCGTGACGTTCGCCTCGGCGCCCGGCTCCGAGCCCTCCACCGCACGGATCACTCCGCGCAGGTTCATGAGCGCGATCGACTCGGTCTCGGCGAGCAGTGCGCCCACTTCGCGGACGAGGCCCGCATCGCCGGGCGCGAATCGGTCGAGGAGCTCGAGCGGGTCGGGGCCGCCCGCCATGCCGCCCTCCGAACCTCCGCCGAGCGAGATCCGCTCGTTCCCGAGCGTGCTGCGGGCCACCGTCCAGCCCTGGTCGACGGGTCCGACCACGTCGCGATCGGGAACGAACACGTCGTCGAGGAACACCTCGTTGAAGTGTGCGTGTCCCGTCATCTGTCGGAGCGGCCGAACCTCGACGCCCTCGGCCTCGAGGTCGATCACCATCATGGTGATGCCCTGGTGCTTGGGTACCTCGGTATCGGTGCGCACGGTCGCGAACCCGTGGCTGCAGCGATGGGCGAGACTCGTCCACACCTTCTGGCCAGTGACACGCCAGCCGCCATCCACCCGGACGCCACGGGTCCGCACGGCGGCCGCATCCGAGCCCGCGCCCGGCTCGCTGAAGAGCTGACAGAACTCGACCTCGCCGAGCAGGCTCGGCCGCACGAGGCGCTCGAGCTGCTCGGGGCTCCCGTGTTGCGCGATGGTCAGGGTATTCCAGGCGCTGACCGAGAGGTCGGGGCGCGACACGCCCGCGAACGCCTCCTCGATCACCAGCTGCTCGATCGGGCCCGCGTCGCGCCCCCACGGCTTCGGCCAGTGGGGCACCAGATAGCCACTGTCGCAGAGGGCCCTGCGCCGAGAGTCCTCGGGCAGGCCCTGGTAGCGCTCGACGAAGGCGCGAGCCTCGGTGCGGAACGCGTCGGCTTCGGCCGGTAGCTCGATCGTGGTCTTGGCGCGCACTCCGCGGCCCATGAGTCGGGTGACGTCCTCACGCGCGGCGTCCACCGGGCCGAAGAGCGCCTCGAGCGCGATGGCGCGCCGGACGTACAGGTGCGCGTCGTGATCCCAGGTGTAACCGATGCCACCGTGCACCTGGACGTTCAGCCGGGCGCAAGACGCGAAGGCGGGCAGGGCGAGCGCGCACGCGGTGGCCGCTGCGAGCTCGGCCTGCTCGGCGTCGAGATCGTCGCGGGTTGCGCCCCAGGCGCCAGCGGTCGCCTCTTCGGCTGCGACGAGCATGTTCGCGCAGTGATGCTTGACGGGACCGAAGGTGCCGATCGGGCGCCCGAACTGTTTCCGTTCCCTGGCGTACCCGGTCGCCATCTCGGTGCAGGCCCGGGCCCCGCCCGCAGCCTCGGCCGCGGAGAGGATGCGGGCCAGACGCACGAGCGGCTTCCGGGCGCCTCGCATCAGGTGCTCGGGGGACAGGACGACGCCCTCGCAGCGAAGGGCCGCGACCCGTCGGCTGGGATCGACGTTCTTCTGCGCTTCGATCACCACGCCCGGCTGGTCGGCCGACAGGACGGCCACGTCGTCGCCGACGCACACCACCAGGAGACCGGCGAGCTCGGCGCCGAGCAGCCACCCGGCCGATCCCGAGAGCCGTCCGTCCGGGCGATGCCCGAGATCGCCTCCGACCCCGACCGCGCCGACGAGCGAGCCGTCCGAGAGCCTCGGCAGATACGCGTCTCGCAGGGGATCGCCTCCGCACTCCACGAGGACCGCGGAGGCCCACGTCGTCGGCAGGAACGGCCCCGGCGCCATCGCATGGCCGAGCGCCTCGAGGACGATCGAGAGCTCGGGGAGTCCGAAGCCCTGGCCGCCGTACGCTTCTTCGACGTGCAGCCCCATCCAGCCGAGCTCCGCCATCTCCTTCCAGAAGCCGGGCAGGCGATCGCTCGGCGCCTCGCGCCGCGCTCGAGCCTCCGCTCGCGCGTCGTGGGCCGCGAGGAAGGCGCCCGCCACGCGAGCAAGCTCCTGGTGCTCTTCGGACAGCGCGATCGACATGATTCCCTCGGGTGGCGCCAGGGTTCCTGGCGGTGGCATACTATGATACTAGTTATTCGTCGGCCGGCGATCCACCCGGCCGGTCCACCCGGAGACCTCGAGCCCATGAGTCCCAGGGGAGCCCCGCAACGCGCCGCGATCCGCGTCGCTCGAAAGCTCGTCGGCGAGATCCGCCGTCGCCGCCTGCGGCCAGGCACGAAGCTCGTCGCCGAGCATCGTATGGTCGAGAAGCTCGGGGTGGCGCGCGCCACCGTGCGGGAGGCCCTCCGTTTCCTCGAGCTCCAGGGGGCGTTGCGCATCAAGGCCGGCCCGGGGGGCGGGCCGGTCGTGAGCGTCCCGGGCGCCGACCATCTCGCGAGCGTTCTCTCGCTGCATCTGCAGTTCGCCGGCGCCTCGTTCCAGGCGGTCGTGGACGCGCGGCGCTCGATCTACCCGGTGCTGGCGGCCGAGGCGGCGGACGAGGCGAGCCCCGAGGACGTGCTGACGCTCCAGGAGAGCATCGCGCGCATGGCCGCCGAAGTCGGCGATCCCGAGTTCTTCAACGAGGAAGCCCGCCGTTTCATGAGCCTCATCGCCACGGCCTCCGGCAATCGCGTGCTCGCGCTGCTGGTGGACGCACTGCACCGGATGTCGGAGGGGAGCGGCCGATGGGACGAACGGCAGCGACGGTCGGCGCTCCGCAGCTACGAGAAGGTGGTCGCGGCCATCGAGCGCGGAGAAGCGGACCAGGCCCGTTCGATCATGGCGAAGTCGCTCGCGGCGGCCATGCGAATCCGGGAACGGACGGCCCCCGACGAGCTGAAACAGCCGGTGGGCTGGATCGACTCCGATCGATGAGAGACAAGGAGCCAGGATGTCCTTCTCGAGCCAGGTGGTCCTCGTCACGGGAGGCGGTAGCGGGATGGGACGGCTCGCTGCCCGACGAATGGCCGACGCGGGCGCCCGGGTGGCCGCCGTCGACGTGAACGAGGCGGGTCTCGCCGAGACCTCCGCCGGCCGCGAGAGCATCCACAGCTGGCGTCTCGACGTCACCGACAACCAGGCCGTGCTCGCGACCGTGAAGGAAGTGGAGGACCGCCTCGGTCCGATCGACCGCGTCTACAACGCGGCGGCCATCATGCCCACCGGACTCCTGATGGAGCAGGACACCGACACGATCACCCGCATCATGCGTGTCGACTACGACGGCGTGGTCCACATCGCCAAGGCGACGCTGCCCGGGATGCTCGAACGCGGGCGGGGTGATCTGATCAACTTCGCCTCGATCGCGGGCTGGGGTCCGAGCCTGCATTTCGGAGCGTACAACGCGGCGAAGTTCGCGGTGGTGGCGTTCAGCGAGGTGCTCCATCACGAGAATCGGGGTCGGGGCGTGCGCATCATCGCCGTCTGTCCGCCGCCAGTGGCCACGCCGCTCCTCGACCAGGCGACCTCCAAGCCCAAGATGCTCGACATCGGCAAGCCGATCCCGCCGGGCCAGGTGCTCGACGCGATCGAGCGCGATCTCGCCAAGGGGCGGCCTTTCTGCTTCCCGACGGCCCAGACACGGCTCGCCCAGATCATGCGGCGCTTCGCACCTGGGCTGCTGTGGTCGATGGTGCACCGCGTGGAGGGGCGCTAGCCCATGTCGGAATCGAACGACCCGATCCGCCAGGATCCGCTCCTCTTCGACGCACGGGGCGGCGTCGCGACGCTCACCCTGAACCGACCAGCCGCCCGGAACGCGCTGACCTCGGCGATGTTCCTCGACCTGGAGCGGATGCTCCTCGAGATCGAGCGCGACCACGACGTCCGGGTGGTGGTCCTCACCGGAGCCGGCCGCGGCTTCTCGGCCGGAGCCGATCTCGGGCCCGTGCCGAAGGAGGAGCGCCGCCGAACCGAGGCCCCCTCCTTCCCGGGCGACGCGGGCGGCGACATCCTCGATCGCGGCAACCGCTGCATGCTGCGTCTGCGCGGGCTCCCGAAGCCCGTCCTCGGAAGCATCAACGGCGACGCCGTGGGGATCGGCTGCAGTCTCGCTCTGGCGACGGACCTGCGGATCGCTTCGGACACCGCGCGCCTGGGTGTCGTCTTCTCGCGCATCGGCCTGGGCCCGGACGGTGGCGCCTCCGGACTGCTGCGCGAGCTGGTCGGCACGGCGAAGGCGCTCGAGCTGCTCTTCACCGGCGATCTCGTCGCGGCCGACGAGGCCCTCCGCCTCGGCCTGGTGAACCGGGTCGTCCCGTCCGGCGAGCTCGCCGGCGTCACGCACGAGCTCGCCGAACGTCTGGCCCGCGGACCGACCCTCGCGTATCGCGCTGCCAAGGCCGCCGTGTACGCGGGTGCGAGCCTGCCCTTCGAGAGCCTGCTCGACCTCGAGGCCCGCAACCAGCGGGCCGTGAGCCGTTCCGACGACGTGAAGGAGGGCATCCGGGCCTTCCTCGAACGTCGCAAGCCCGCGTTCCGCGGCCGCT
>CAYYUT010000127.1:0-8306 GCA_964474935.1 uncultured Spirochaetales bacterium | reverse complement strand
GCTTGGGTTAGGAGCGAGGATCTCGTTGTGCTCGACCTGTTGAGCGTTCTCCGAGAGCTTCGAGGCCGCGCGCGCCGCGCGCCGCCGCCTCAGATTGTCGTGGTACGAGACTTCGGCGCCGAAGCGTGGCAGGTCTTCTGCGGCCAGGCGCGTCACGAAGTCGCGCAGCGTCACCTCGGTGTACTGATGGAAGGACACGTTCACCCGCTGCGAGACGGCCCAGACCGAACGGTCGCGGCGCACCTGGGGCTTCACCGCACCGAGATTCAGGTCGGTGAGCTGGTTTCCGAGCGAGAGCACGAGGTCGGAGTCTCGAACGCGGTCGCGGATCGCTTTCGGACTGAAGGGCCCGATGTGGATGCCCATGTGGAGGGGGTGGTCCATCGGAAAGACGCCCTTGGCGAGCACGGTGGTGACCACCGGCACGCGGAGCTTCTCGGCGAGCGCGACGAAGGCCTTCTCGGCCCGCTCGCGGAAGAGCTCGACGCCTCCGAAGAGCACCGGACGCTCGGCCTCGCGCAGGCGCTCGACCGTCTCGGCGACCGCCTCCGAGAGCTTGCGCTCGTCGGACCCGGCCCGTGGAAAGCTCCCGTCCCAGTCGATGATCTCGCGAGGCACGGGGATCTCGCGATCGACCATGTCGCGGTGGATCTCGAGGTAGCCCGGTCGTAGCTCGCTCCCGATCCGACGCACGACCTCGTGCACCTCGGCGGCGGCGGTCTCGGGTCGGGTGAGGATGCGCGCGTCGCAGGTCACCTCCGAGAAGATCCGACACTGCCCCTCGATGTGCTTGGCCTGGTGGTGGATGCTCGCGATCTTCTGCTCGGCCTCGCCGGGCCCGCCCGAGACCACCAGCAGTGGGATCTGCTCGGCATAGGCCCCGGCCACCGGATTCACCACGTTGTGGCCCCCGGCGCCATAGGTGACGCAGACGACGCCCAGGCGTCGCGTGCTGCGGGCGTAGCCGGCGGCCGCGAACCCCACGGCGGGCTCGTGGGAGAACGTCACGATTTCGAGCCCCCGGTCGCGACCGAAGCGATGGAAGAGACCCAGCACGAGATCGCCGGGGAGTCCGAAGATGTGGGTGACCCCAGCGCGCTTCAGGTAGGCCACCAGGAAGTCGCCCATGGCCATGCGTGGTCGCATCGCCGAGATGGCAAAGCGTGCGTCCCGTCGGGCGGGGCGTACGGCGCGAGAAGTCGGCCGCCGCTTGCGGGCCATCACGCGATCCTCCCGGCCGGCCCGTGCCGGCCGCCTACTCCTCGCGCACCAGGCGCCACTGATAGAGCGCCGCCACCACGAGGGCGTGCTCGATCTTGCCGGAGCGAACGAGCTCGGGAACGTCGTCCAGCGCCACCAGCTCCACGGCCGTCTCCTCGGAGCCCTCGTTGGCGATGGCCCCGACCGGTCGGACCCCCTCCGCCGAGAAGAGGTGGAGCTGGTTCGAGAAGAGGGCCGGGTTGGGGTTCACGCTGCCGATCGCGTGGCACCGGTCTGCGGCGTAGCCGGTCTCCTCGCGCATCTCGCGCAGGGCGGCCTCCGCCGGCGATTCGCCCGGATCGACCAGACCGCCGGGGATCTCGAGCGTGACCCGCTTCGAGCCGTGACGGTACTGGCGGACCATCACGATGTCGCCCTCGTCGGTAACGGGTACGATGTTGACCCAGTCGTTCGTGTCGATCCGGAAGAACGAATGCAGGGCTTCGTCCTTCGGCGATCGCGCCACGCTCCGCGTCACGCGGAAGACGCGATAATCCTCGAGGAACTCCGCCTCGACCTCGGGCCAGACGCGCGGCGGCGACATCGGGAAGGAAGCTAGCATGGCCGATGGTTCGCCCCAGACGAGCCGGGCCCGGCGCGAAGGCCGGGGTCCGTGGGTCCAGCGTCACCTCTTCATGGTGGTGGTCGCGATCGTCTGCGGCCTGCTCGGCGCCGCCGGCGCCATCGGCTTCCGCTACCTGATCCGGCTCTTCGAGACGATCCTGTTCGCCGGCCCGGCCGCCGTGGCGGAGGGCCTCACCAGCGGCGACGACCTGGTGGACATCGCACTGGCTCTGCCCTGGTGGGCCCGGATCCTGATTCCGGCGACGGGTGGCCTGCTCGTCGGCCCCCTGGTCCACTTCCTCGCCCGCGAAGCCAAGGGGCACGGGGTCCCCGAGGTGATGGAGGCCGTGGCCCTGCGCGGCGGCACGATCCGACCCAGGGTGGTGGCAGTCAAATCGCTGGCCTCGGCACTCACCATCGGCTCGGGCGGCTCGGTGGGTCGCGAGGGGCCGATCGTCCAGATCGGCTCGGCCGTCGGGTCGAGCATCGGACAGATCTTCCGCCTGCCTCCGCGTCAGCTGCGGACCGTGGTCGGATGCGGTGCCGCCGCCGGGATCGCCGCGACCTTCAACGCCCCGATCGCGGGGGCCCTGTTCGCCGTCGAGATCATCCTCGCCGACTTCGCGGTCGCCCAGTTCAGTCCGATCGTGATCTCGTCGGTGGTGGCGACCGTGGTGTCCCGCAGCTTCCTCGGCGACTTCCCGGCGTTCGAGGTTCCAGCCTACGAGTTGGTGAGCCCCTTCGAGCTGGTCCCCTACATGGGGGTCGGCATCGTCGCCGGCGTGGTCTCGTGGGGCTTCGTGCAGATCCTCTACCGGACCGAGGACCTCTGGGACGCGATCCGGATTCCCGAGTGGACCAAGGCCAGCGTCGGTGGCGCGATGGTCGGAAGCGTCGGCGCGATCGGACTGCCCCACGTCTTCGGCGTCGGCTACGGCTCCATCAATGCGGCGCTCACGGGCGAGCTCGCCGTACCGATGCTCGTGACGCTGCTCGCCGTGAAGCTCGTCGCCACATCGATCACCGTCGGCTCGGGCGGATCGGGCGGCGTCTTCGCCCCGTCGCTCTTCATGGGTGCGATGCTCGGCGGTCTGTTCGGGACCTTCGTCCACCAGTGGTTCCCCGATGCCACGGCGACCTCCGGATCCTATGCCCTGGTGACGATGGGCGCGGTGGTGGCGGCCACCACCCACGCGCCGATCACCGCGATCATCATGATCTTCGAGCTCACCAGCAACTACACCATCATCCCCGCGCTGATGGCCGCGTGTGTCGTGAGCACGCTGGTCGCGACGCTCCTCGGACGCGATTCGATCTACACCCGCAAGCTCCACCGCCGCGGGGTCGACATCGGCAAGGAAGAAGACCCGAACGTGCTGCGAAGTCTGTTCGTACGGGACGTCATCGACCACGACCCGGACGTGATCCCCGAAGCCGCCGATTTCCAGACGATCCTCGACCTGATCGTCCAGAGCGACCACACCGAGTTCTTCGTGGTCGACGGGGAGCGAAAGCTGCTCGGAGCGATCTACCTGCGTGAGCTGCGGCGCCTCATCTTCGAGATGGACGCCCTGCGTTCGCTGGTGGTCGCCACCGATCTCCTCGAGACCGATCGTCCGACCGTGGGGCCCGACGACGACCTGGCGCTCCTGATGCAGATCTTCAGCCATGGCACACACGAGGAGATCGCGGTGATCGACGCGAACGGCGTGCTGATCGGATCGGTCCACAAGCGCGACGTGATCGAGGCCTACAACGATGCCGTCCTCTCGCGCGATCTCGCGGGAGGCGTCTCGCGCGGCATGCGCAGCCTCTCCCGGGTGCAGGAGGTGGAGCTCGGCGGAGGCCTGGTACTGCAGGAGATCCTGGCTCCGGCCCGCTTCTTCGGGCGTAGCCTGCGAGAGCTGGATCTGGCCCGGAAGACCGGAGTGCACGTGGTCCTGATCCGGCGCTTCGAGGTCGCCGAGCACGGCAAGCCCGGCATCCACGTGCCGCACTCGGAGGACCGCATCGACATGGGCGACAAGCTGGTGGTGGCGGGCCGCCGCGAGGACGTGCACGCGCTCGATCTGATCTAGTGTCCGGCTCCGGGCCCCCGCTGCAGTCGGGCGCATCGATGGCCCGCAGCCGGTTCTCTGCTGCCTGCGGCGTGCAACGCCCGTGGCGCAGGCCTAGAGCACCTCGTCGATCACGATCGTCACCCCGTTCGCGCCGGGCTCGACGGCAGAGAGCGCTGCTCCCTGGAGATCGCCGGCGCCCCGGGTGGTGGCGTTGCCGTCGGCGTCGATGCGCGCGACGAGCTCGAGCGGGCCGGTGAAGGGGATGGCGGCGATCATCCGGTCGTCGGGGCCGATCTCGAACGAGAGCGGGAAACGCGGGCGCGCGATGCGCTTGACGGCCACCGGCGGTCCGGGCGTCGGACCGCGCGCGATCAGGAACAGGACTCCTTCCGGCGGAACCAGCGCCGCGAGACCCGGATCGAGACTGAGCGTGCCGCGGATCGGCGGGGCGTCGGACGCGCCGGGTCGCCCGGGCGGCGCGTTCGGGACCGGAGCCGCCGGAACCACGTCGGCGGCGAGCCGGCTGTCCGCCGATCGCTCGGCGCCTTCCGGGAAGATCTTCGAGAGATCGGGCGCGCGCACCGTCTCGTCGGGATCGAAGGGTTCGACGTTCCGGTTGCAGCCGACCGCGATGGCCGCCGCCAGGGCTGCCACGAGTGTCAGGCGGGTCGACACGCTGCCCCGCTTCGGGCGCACCTGCGTCGTTCGGCCCCGGGGCCGAGCACCGTACGAGGGCCCGGGAAGGCCGCTCACGCACGCACGAGAATGCCGAAAACGCATCGCTGAGCACGTTAGCGCACGGAATCGGGCCTCCCATCGAGACGCCGGACGAAAGCCTCGAGGAACGATGCCGTTCGCGTCAGAGCCTCGGGGGAGAGACGCTCGCGTGTGTCCCCGCTCGAATGGAGGCCGCGCGTCACCCGGCCATCGCGGGGACGCGAGAAGAGCGTGAGGGCGGGCACACCGGCCGCAAGAAACGAGCGACCGTCGGTCGCACCGACCGAAGCACTCCGGTCGATGGGGCGACCCCGCCTCGCGCGATGGACCGCGTCGAGTTCTTCCACGAGCCACGGGTCCGCCTGGTACGATCGCCCCGGCAGACCGAAGGTCTCGCGACCCAGCACCGCGAGCGGACCGCCCTGCCCGATCGCCTCGAGATTGATGACGCGAGTGGGCGTCCCGATCGGCTCGCTGAGCCATCGGTCGACGAAGACGCGGGAGCCCTGCACCCCGACCTCCTCCCCCGAGAAGAACACGAGCACCACCTCGGTATCGACGGGCGGATCGGCGGCGAGACGACGCGCGAGCTCGAGCGCCACGATGCACGAGCCCCCGTTGTCGACCGCCCCGGGGCTGCGCTCCGGGACGAACGCGCCGGACGAGAGCACCACGAACAATCCGCAGCCGTAGACCGGCGCGAGCCAGGCCACACACCACGACACCCGCCGGATGGGCCGGGCCTTCGATCGCTGGCGTCGCCATTCGAGCGCGGCCGCAGCGAGCATGGCGATCACGATCACACCGCCCCAGCGGTCGAAGGGGTCGCGCTCGACGTGGTCGAGCAGGTCGGTCTTGGTGTCGTAGTGCGCCGAGAGCAGCAGCCGGCGGTCGGCTTCCGGGTTCGGAACGCGCGCGAGCACATGAACCTGCTCGAGCGCGCCGATCCACCCGAAGACCGGAACCCCGAAGTCGATCTGTCCGATCAGGATCGCCGGCGCCGCGAGCGCCACCGCGAACGCACGTCGCGGCTTGGCTTCGCGCATCCAGCGCCAGTAGGCCAGGGAGCCGAGCAGCGCGACCACTCCCGCGATCCGGAGCGTGTAGGGCTCGGCGACGAAGTGGAAGAGCTCGACGTCGAGGCCGACGCCTTCGAGCGTCGACGCGAGGAAGTTCGCCGTATCGAAGATGGCCGCGGTGCCGTTCTCTCGTGGGGTGTCGGCGAGGCGCTCGAGGAGCGACTCGAGGGACGGACCGGCGAGCCAGCCGGTGCCGTCGGTCACACCGGTGCCGTCGGTCACACCGGTCGGATCGACCCCATCGATCGTACCGGTCGGATCGATCCCGTAGGCCGCATCGCCCGCTGTATCGGTCGTGCCCGTCGCCCCGCCGCCGACTGGCTCGGGCGTCGCCTCCCATCCGGCCATCTCGACGCCTATGGTAGCATCGGTCCGATGCCGGTTTCGGGGTCACACGCCACGTCACGAGAGGGTCCGCTCGCGTCGCTGCCCGTCGACTGGGACGCCATCGAGCTCGAGGCCACCGAGATCCTGCAACGCTACCTGCGCATCGATACCACCAATCCCCCGGGCGGCGAGGAGGCCGGCGCAGCCCTGCTCGCGGAGCTGCTGCGCAAGGACGGCATCGAGCCCGAGCTCTTCGAGGCGGGCGACGGACGCGTCTCCCTCGCAGCGCGTCTGCCCGGGACCAACAGCGCGGGCACGAAGCCCCTGGTTCTCCTGTCGCACATCGACGTGGTTCCCGTCGAACGCGAGTACTGGCAAGAGGATCCGTACGCCGGCGTGTTGCGCGACGGCGTCGTGTGGGGCCGCGGTGCCCTGGACATGAAGGGCATGGGCGTGATGGAGCTCCTGGTCTTCCTGCTCCTCAAGCGCCACCGGGTGCCGCACCGGCGCGACGTCCTGCTCCTCGCAGTCGCCGACGAGGAGGAGGCCAGCCACTTCGGCATGGACTGGCTCGCGCGGGAGCACCCGGCACTGCTGCAGGCCGACGGAGTGATCAACGAGGGGGCCTACGGGTTCGGAGAGCTCCTCGGGAAGCGCGGTCTGATCTTCGGCGTCGCGCCCACCGAGAAGGCCCCGCTCTGGCTGCGCCTCGTCTCGACGGGTCGGCCGGGACACGGCTCGGTGCCCCACGGCGACAACTCGGCGGTCCGTCTGGCCCGCGCGCTCGCGCGCGTCGTCGACGCGAAGCAGCCCGTCAGGCTCCGCCCCGAGATGGAGCTCACCCTCGCGACGCTGAAACAGGTGGGCGCGATCCCGGAGACGCTCGACACGTCGAATCTCGACGTGTTGGCGGCGGCCGCGGCGGGGAACGACCTCCTGCGCGCGCTCCTCACCAACACCGTGAGTCTCACCACCCTGGACGCGGGCAGGAAGCACAACGTGATCCCCGCCCATTCGCAGGCCACGCTCGACTGCCGGCTGCTCCCGGGCGAAGACGTCGACGCCTTCCTCGCCGAGCTGGCCGGGATCATCGACGACGAGGGGGTGAAGATCGAAGTCGTCTACCGCTTCGATCCGCTCGTCTCGGAGGTGCGCACGGAGCTGCTCGACCACATCGAGGCGACGATCCGCCACGAGACCGATGGCGGCGTGGTGATGCCGATGATCTCGCCGGGCTTCACCGACAGCCGGATCTACCGCGAGCACGGCATCCCGGCGATCGGCTACACGCCGGTCCTTCTCACCACGGAAGAGATCGGGGGCGTGCACGGCCACAACGAGCGCATCTCCACCGAGAACCTGAAGCTCGGAACGCGGCTCCTGCTCGACACCGTGCGGCGCGCCGCCGGCCTGCCGTGAAGGCACTCTCGTCCCGCGCCGCTCCCAGGACTTCGTCCCGTGACTCCGGCGGGGCCCCGTGATAGTGTCGCCCTAGCGAGGAGCCTAGGGGTGGCCGGCGAGACAGCCGGGCCTGAGAAGACACCCTTCGAACCTGAACTCGTTCGTGCGAGCGTAGGGAAGGCTTCCGGACCCGCCGTCGATCCGCCGCCTCCCGGCGACCCGATCTGCTGCGGCGCCCCCACCGTTCCTCGTCGTGCTTCGTCCCCGGCGAAGCGTCGCACACCACGCGAGCCCCGCCCGGCTCCGCAGAGGAAGGAACGCGCATGACCGACCGACGATCGAACGGAACCGCCCCTCCCAGCCCGCGCTACACGCGCCCGCCGTCCGGGGGGAACCCCTCGAGCGCCGGCACCGGCACCAATCCGGGGAGCTTCTCGCAGCGACCCGACGTCGGAGGCGCTCGGGCCTTCAGCTCGCAGGACACCCCGGGCATGCCGACTCCCTCCACGAAGACGGCCTGGGACTTCATGCCGCCCGATTGGACCCGGGTCGACGGCCGCTGGGTCGCGCCGGACGGCTTCGAGCCGGTGACCCAGCTCGAGCACGCGCGCCTCGGGATCGTGACGCCCGAGATGCGTCGCGTCGCCGAGCGCGAGCCCCATCTCGCGCCCGAGCAGGTGCGTGACGAGGTGGCCGCGGGGCGCATGATCATCCCGGCCAACCGCATCCATCTCGGCTACGAGTTCGACCCGATGTGCATCGGACGGGCCGGTACGACCAAGATCAACGCCAACATGGGGGCCTCGCCCGTGGCGAGCAGCACCGAGGAAGAGGTCGAGAAGCTCGACTGGGCCGTGCGCTGGGGCGCCGACACGGTGATGGACCTCTCGACGGGCGG
>CAYYUT010000126.1:0-8324 GCA_964474935.1 uncultured Spirochaetales bacterium | reverse complement strand
CCAGAAGTAGGCCGATACGCCCCGGTCCTCGCCGAGGCGCTCGATACCGTGCGAGAGGATCCAGCAGCCGGCTTCGACGTTGCTCTCGATCGTGGTCATGTTGCCTGCGAGCTCGATGCGCTCGTACATGTGCGGCATCACCTGCATCAGGCCGACCGCGCCCTTCGGGCTGAGGGCGCCGGGTCGGGCGCGGCTCTCGACATAGATCACGGCGGCCACGAGCGTCGGATCGAGGGCATGCTCGTCGGAGCAGCGCATCACCGAGCGCCCGATCCGTTCGAGCGTGCGGGCCGGGAGCGAGGGATTCACGTCCTGGATCAGCTCCTGGACGCGACGCTCCATCACGCCCGGCTCGGCCTGTCCCCGCAACGGCTCCGTCGTCCCGGCCGGCGCGCTCTCGAGGACCAGAAAGGGTGTGAGGACCAGGAGCGCGAAGGCGCGGCGTCCCAAGCGGTTGCGGTGGTGTCGGTTCGTCTCGTCCATTCTCGTCTTCCGTCCCGACCTTCCAGGCCCCAGCTGCGCGGCCGGTGCCGTGCGCTGGTCTCCAGCGGGGTTCCGGTGCGCGTCCTGGCGGGACGCCCATGCCGGTGTCGCCCGGGGTGCGTCTCCGTTCCGGTCTTTCGGTCGCTCCTCGCCGGAGCCGTATGCCCGCCGCGCGCACAAGAACGGCCGTGCTCGACGGCCTCCACCGGATCCGCGTGATCCGGCCGGGGTTGGCGCGACAGCTGTTTCCGGGTGACCTCCCAGAGGGCCTGGCAGCGAGCGACCCGACCGATCGTCCGAGCTCGATCTGGCTCGGGCGATGGATCCAGCCCAGATCACGATGCGCCGGCCTCGGGTCGTGCGATGCCCCGAGGATGCCTCGGTCACGCCCGACCACCAACCCCCCAGAGCCACCTGCCCCGTTCCGTGGGTGACGCAGCCCCGGCCGAAGGTGACGGTAAAATACCTCGGACCGTCCTGTCTGCGTCCTGTTTTCGACACATCGGCCCTCGCGCAGCCACCACGATGCGCAAGGGACTGTTCGAACTCCGCACACGACGGTCGGATTCGCGTCACCGGTCCGTAGCGGGAATGTCATCGGTGTACGCTTTGACCCACAATCGCGTGCTCTGGTAGGATCGGAGCGGCCCGGTGTTGCGGCCTGTGCCACCAGCTGATCACGGGCCGTCGGGCAGGTTGGCGTGCCATGGCCGACGCTTCCCGCTCGGGCCCTTCTGGGGTCGAGATGCCGGGGGGATGGCGGAGATCCGGTCCGAGACCGGGTGTGCCGGCGGGCAGGACGAGGAAGCCCCGGAGCGAGGCCGGAGAAATGAACATCCGTGCCGCAGGACGGATCGACCGGCCAACCGGGAAATGACAACCCGGAGATGACAACCGGGAGATGACAACCGGGGTCCGATCGCCGGGGCACGACAGAAGGGACACGACAGAAGCGGCCGTCCCAGACCGGGAGCGAGGCCGATGAGCTGAAGCGACGCTGACGCGACGAGATCCGCATTCAACAGCATTCGACAGCACTCGACAGCACTCGACAGGTCAGGAGATTCCGCTGCGCCCCCAGGACACCCATCACGCCCACATCGCCGACCCCCGCGTCGATCGATCGCCGACCGGCGATCCGCGTCACAGCGAGATCCTCGCGCACTGCCCCGATCCGATCCTGCTTCTCGATGCGCGGGGCCAGGTGCTGTTCGCCAACCCAGCCGCCTGCCGAACGCTCGACGTGGCGCTTCGCGACATCGTCGGGAGCGAGCTCGCGTCGGTACTCCATTCGCGCGCGGCGGTGGAGCGTCTCCTCGCCGCGTCCCACACGGGTTCGGAGCAGCGTCTGCGGGTCGAGATCCGTCCGAGCGCTCCCGGAGACGAGGCACCGGCCCGCCCGTTCTCGGCAGCCGCCCGGGCCCTCCCTCCCGAGAACGGAAGCGGACGGCGGACCCTCATCGTGCTGCACGATCTGTCGGCCCACAGCCAGGTCGAGTCCGAGCTGCGCGAGAAGAACCACGAGCTCGAGCAGTACGTGCACAACGTGACCCACGACCTCCGCTCGCCCCTCGTCTCGCTCCTTGGCTTCTCGCGTCTGCTCCGTCAGGAGTACGGCGACCGCCTCGACGACGCGGGCCGACATTTTGTCGATCGCATCGAGCAGGCCAGCCGCACGATGGAGACCCTGATCAACGATCTCCTCGAGCTCTCGCGGGCCGAATCGCGACGCGACCGGCGTGCTCATGCGAACGCGCTCGACGTCCTGATCCAGCTCCAGGCGGAGCTCAAGCCGCGCCTCGAGAATCTGGGCGTCCGTCTGCAGCTGCCGTCCAATCCGGTCGTGGTCCTGTGCGATCGCACGCGTCTGTACCAGGTGTTCTCGAACCTGATCGGGAACGCGCTCGACCACATGGGCGGCTGCGTCGAGCCGGTGATCTCGATCGAGATCCGAGAGACGCTCCGCGAGCACCTGCTCGTGGTGCGGGACAATGGACGCGGCGTACCCGCCGGAGAGCAGGAGCGGATCTTCGAGCTCTTCCACTCCGCCGGCACCCGCTCCGATGGCAGCCGGGGCACCGGCGTGGGGCTCGCGATCGTGAAGAAGATCGCGCTCTCCCAGGGCGGCCGCGCCTGGGTGGAGAGCACGCCCGGCGAAGGTGCGGCCTTCCACGTGAGCCTGCCCCGCACCTGAGGGCTACCCGAAGCCCCCAAAAACCGACACCATTCCACGTGTCGTTCGCCGCGGCTCTGGCGAGCCGGCGGGACGCCGCGCCCGCGGGCCATCACGAGCCGGATCGGTAGGGCACCCGCCTCCGGGCCGGAGGCCGGGAGCCCCCCGGTTCGGGCCCGGATGTACCGGGGGCCGAACGGCCGCAGCGGGCCGACGAGACGGAACGCGCACGGGTACGCGGACGTCGAAGTTCTCGGGGCGGGGACACCCGTCCGCCAGCATCCACCGAGGCCCGGAGCGCCCGACCGGCGAGGACCCATGTATCCGAAGCTCTTCCCCATCTTCGGGATCGAGATCAGCACCTTCGGGCTGATGCTCGCCGTCGCGTTCCTGGTGGGGACCTGGATCGGCTCGATCCGGATGCGGGAAGAAGGCATCGATCCCGAGCTGTCGACGGTCTTCCTGCTCTACATCATGCTCGGCGGGATCCTGGGCGGGAAGCTCTACTTCGCCATCGACGTCTCGATCCGAGAGGGGCTCGGCTTCTGGTCGCTGCTGTTCTCTCGCGACGGCATCACGTTCTACGGCGGGCTGGCCGGGGGATTCATCGCGGCCTATCTGGCCTGCCGGATCCATTCGGTGCCCTTCCGCCGCTTCGCCAACTGCATGGCCGTGGTGCTCGCCGTCGGCCAGGCCATCGGCCGCATCGGGTGCTTCCTGGTGGGCGACGACTACGGGAAGGTCACCGATCTGCCCTGGGGCATCGCCTTCCCGGATGGGGCGCCGCCCACCGTCGAACCGGTCCATCCGACCCAGCTCTACGAGATGGCCTGGCTCTTCCTCGGAGCCTGGGTGCTCTGGCGCCGGCGTCACGTGAGCCCGCTCCTGATCGGCGAGTACGCCGCCTGGAACGGCCTCGGGCGCTTCGTGATCGAGTTCTGGAGGGTGAATCAGCCCGTCGTCGCGGGGTTCACCGAGGCCCAGCTGATCGCCGTCGGATTGGTTCTCCTCGGGGCCGGGACATGGTTTCATTATCGACGGGTCGCCCTGCCGGCTGCGACCTAGACCCGGGCCGTCGGCCCACCCACGACCCGCCGGCTCCCCGAAGAGGCCAGGAGGGCCCATGACCGCCGAACGTCGAAGCCTCGACACCCGGAACAAGATCCTGGAGGTGGCGGAGAAGGAGTTCGCGCTGTGCGGGTTCTCGGGAGCGCACCTGCAGGGCATGGCGGAGCAGGTCGGAGTCCAGAAGACGGCGCTCTACTACTACTTCCCGAGCAAGGCGGCGCTCTACACCGCGGTGCTCGCCCGAATGGTCGAGACGCTCGACGAGACGGTGATCCGGGCGGTCGGGGAAGGGGGCTCGCCCTCCGAACGACTCGAACGGCTCGTCGGCGATCTGAACGATCTCCTCGCCGAGCGCCGCTACTACTCGAAGATCCTGTTCCGGCTCTTCGTCGACCGCGCACCCCTCGAGTTCGCGGCCATCCAGACCCAGGTCGAACGGGTGATCGGACGTCTGCTCACCTTCTATCGCGAAGGGGTCGAGCGCGGCGACTTCCGCAAGCTCTCGGCGCGGCACTTCTTCATGAGCCTGATCGGGGTCCACTTCTTCCACTACGCCACCAGCAACTTCGCGGCGGCGATCCTGGGCGTGGAGGACATCTTCACCCACAACGCCGTATCGTGGCGACGGAGCGAGGTCCAGAAGCTGCTCGCACACGGCATCCTCGAGGACGAGACGGAGATCTCGCTCGGGGACGACCCGGGCGACGACTAGAAGCCCGAGGGAGACGCGGTCGGCGGGGGCACGAGATCGGCCAGCCGCCGCGAGAGCGCCTCGGCCGGCTCGCGGAGCGCAGGCTGCCCGCTCTCCTCGGCCAGCTGACCGAGGTGCGTGGCCATGTCGGCCGCCAGCACGAGGTAGGGCCGCTCGTCGGACGAGGGCGGGCCATCGAGCCAGGCGCCGATGCGCTCGACGGTCTCCTCGTAGCGCCCGTGCAGATAGGCGAGCATGCCCTCGGCGTAGCCCCGCATGCGCCGCCAGGGCCCGGACCGCTCCGGGTCGCGTTGGCAGGCCTCGCCGAGCGCCGCGACCGCCGCCTCGAAGGCGCCACTGTCGAGGTAGGAACGTCCGGCCAGCGCCCAACCCGACGCCGCGTCGCCGTGGATCTGGGCCAGGAGGGGATCGAGACCCTCGGGAAAGACCGCCTCGACATCGGCGGCGTGCTCGATCAGGTAGCGGGTCGTGAAGCCGTCGCGCCGATGCTCGATCAGCAGGCGACGGAACTGCTCGCGCGTCTGATCGAGCAGGCTCTCGGTCTCGTGGAGCGCCTCGTCGAGGCGGAGGGCGGCGGCCGACAGGATCCGCTCGAACTCGCGGAAGAGATCGCCCGCCTCCTCGAGCAGCTCGTCCCGAAGGAGGCTCACCTTGGGCCCATAGGCCTCGCGCTGGTAGAACGTCTCGCGAAACTTCATCGCCTCGTGGAAGAGGGCCCCCACCGCCAGATCGAAGAGGGCCTCGCGAGGGTTCCCGAGATCGGGCTCCCCGGCCCGCGGCCGGAAGCGGGTGTGGCAGCGCTCCTTCAACCGGAACAGGACGCTCGACTCGTCGTCGCCGACGAGCTGGCGCACGAGCGCGAAGTCGAGCTGTCCCGCGCGGTAGTCCGACCCGATGTCGCGCGCGAGTCGGTAGGCGGCGACGAAGTCGCGCGCGATCTCGACGAGACCCGCATGGGCCGTGCCTCTCGGGTCGGGAGGGTGCGCTGCGCTCATGGCGCGACTATACAGGGCCGGATGGCCCGCCCCGGCGCCGCCCCCGATCCGTCGGAGCCTCCGGCCAGCGCTGGCCGCTCGGTCATTGGCGCGGTGTTCACCACACTCCTGCTCGACAAACACCGCATCAGCCAGCTGAACCCGGTACTGCCCCTCGCGGCCGAACGCTTCGGAGCGCCGGCACTCGGCGTCGCCATGCTGCTCCCCGCCTACGCCGCGGCGCAGCTCTTCTCGCTCCCCGCCTGGGGTTGGCTCTCGGACCGCTGGGGACGCCGTCCAGTGTTGCTCGTGTCGCTGCTCGGCACGGCGGCGGCCTACTCCCTGCTGGCCCTCGCCGACGACCTGACCGGGCTCTACACGGCCCGCCTGCTCGCGGGACTCTTCGGTGCCGCGCTCTCCACGGCCCAGGCCATCGTGACCGATGCGGTCCCGGCCCGGGAGCGCGCCGGAGGCATGGGCACCATCGGCGCGGCCATCGGCCTGGGGTTCGTCGCCGGGCCCGTCCTCGGGGGCGAGCTCGGCGCGATCGACCCGCGGCTCCCGTTCGTGGCCGTCGCCTCGATCGCGCTCGCCAACCTGGTGCAGGCGTGGCTCCGCATGCCGGAATCGAAGGCCTCGCGGGGCCCGGTGGCGCCTGGCGACGGGCTCGCCGCCGCCCTGGTTCCGGCCCCAGTCCGCGTCCTGGCGACGGCCCACGGTCCCCGGCTTCGCGGGTATCTGGGTCTCTACTTCCTGATCTACCTGGCCTTCTCGGCGCTCGAGGCTCTCTTCGCGTTGTACGTCGCCTCGCGCTTCGACGTGGGAGAGGCCGTGGTGGGCCGGCTGTTCGCGTGGGTGGGGCTGTGGATGGCCGTGACGCAGGGCGTCCTCGTGGGCCGACTCGCGCGCCGGTTCCGCGAGAGCACGCTGGTCGAGCTCGGGCTCGCGGCCATGGCCGTCGGGCTCGTCGCGCTGCCCTGGGCCTCGAGCCTCTGGGGGATCGTGTGCGTCACGCCCGTGATCGCGCTCGGCAATGGAATCGCCGTGCCGGCCTTCGTGAGCCTCTATTCGCAGGCCTGCGAGGCCGCGGCCGCGGGCGAGCTGCTCGGGCAGGGCCAGTCGATGGCGACGACGGGGCGCGTCGTCGGGCCGCTCTGGGCAGGGGCCGCGATGGATCGGGTCTCGCTCGGCGCACCTTTCTGGATCGCCGGCCTCGTCATGGGCGTCGGCGCGCTCTGGTTCCGGCGGCTCCGGACGAGGGGCTGGATCGACTCCCGCTCGGCCGTGCCGCGAGACCATCCGGACGCCCCCGCGAGAGACCAATTTCCTTGACGCGACGCGGGCTTGGCCTACCCTGCCGGCACGAGGAGGTGATTCATGAGTCAAGCCGAGATCGAACGCGAGAGCATGGAGGTCGACGTCCTGTTCGTCGGCGCGGGCCCGGGCACACTGGCCTCGGCGCTCCGTTTGATGCAGGGCGTCGAAGAGCACAATGCCCGCGTGGAGCGCGAAGGGGGCCACGCCATCGAACCGCCGACCGTGCTTGTGATCGAGAAGAGCGCCGAGGTGGGTGACCACATGCTCTCGGGCGGCGTCATGAATCCGAAGGCCCTGCGCGAACTGATCCCGGACTACGAAGAGAAGGGCTTCCCGATCGAGCAGGTGTGCACCGACTCGTCCGCGATGTTCTTCACCAAGAACCGCGCCTTCACCTTCCCGGTCACCCCGCCCCAGTTCCGGAAGAACGGATACTTCGTGGTGTCGCTCAATAAGGTCGCCAAGTGGCTCGCCGAGCAGTGCGAAGCCGCCGGGATCGAGATCTACCCGGGCTTCGCAGGAGACGAGCTGATCGTCGAAGGGAGCCGGGTCGTGGGCGTCCGCACGGGCGACATGGGAATCGACAAGGAGGGCAAGCCCAAGCCCAACTTCCAGCCGGGCATGGACATCATCGCCAAGGTCACCGTCCTCGGAGAGGGCGTGCGCGGCACGCTCTCGAAGCAGCTCATCCAGGACTTCGAGCTCGAGGGCATGAATCCGCAGGTCTACGAGACCGGCGTGAAGGAGATCTGGAAGGTCAAGCCCGAGAAGCACAAGCCGGGTCGGGTGATCCACGGCATGGGCTGGCCCAACTACTTCAAGCCCCTCTCGGGCATGTGGCTCTACGACATGGGCGACGACCTGGTGTCGATCGGCTACGTACCGATGCTCGACGCCGAGAGCCCGTTCAACGACCCGCACCTCGGGCTCCAGAAGTTCAAGACCCACCCCTTCATGCGCGACCTGCTCGAGGGAGCCGAACTCGTCCGGTACGGCGCCAAGACGATTCCGGTGGGAGGGCTCTACGCGCAGCCGAAGCTCTACGTCGACGGTTGTCTGCTCGTGGGCGACTCGGCCGGCTTCTGCAACGCCGAGAAGCTCGCGGGGATCCACATGGCGATGAAGTCGGGGATGATGGCGGCCGACACCATCGTCGAGGCGCTCGCCGCGGCCGACACCAGCACCAAGACCCTCGGCGCCTACGCCGAGCGCTACCGCCAGAGCTGGGCCTACGACGAGCAGTGGGAGGTGCGGAACTTCCACGGATCGTGGGAGCTCGGCTCGCTTTTCTTCTTCCTCAACCAGCCGATGCGGATGATCACCCAGGGTCGGGGTCTGATCGATCCCATCCGTTTCAAGCCCGGGCACAGCCACATGAAGAAGCTCCGTGAGCTTCCGGCCGGGAAGCGCGAGAAGGAGAGCTTCGAGTTCGACGGCAAGCTCACCTTCACCAAGGAGCACCTGGTTCAGTTCAGCGGAGCGGCCCACGAGGTCGACCAGCCCTCGCACCTGGTGGTGGCCGACACCGACCTGTGTCGTACCCAATGCGCCGAGGAGTACGGCAACCCCTGCGAGAGCTTCTGTCCGGCGGCTGTCT
>CAYYUT010000125.1:0-8338 GCA_964474935.1 uncultured Spirochaetales bacterium | reverse complement strand
TCCGGACTGCTCCAACATGTGTCACGAGTCGAGCGTCACCGGGCTCGGCGAAGCGATCGGCGTCGGTAAGGGCACTGTCGATCTGGCGGACTTCGCGATCGCCGACGCGATCTTCGTCGTCGGCCAGAACCCCGGAAGCAACCATCCGCGCATGCTCGCGACCCTCGAGGCGGCCCGGAAACGCGGCGCGCGCATCGTCAGCATCAATCCCTTGCGCGAGCCGGGCCTGCTGCGCTTCGCCCATCCCAAGAACCCACGGGCCCTCGTCACGGGCGCGGGGAGCGAGATCTCGAACCTGCTGCTCCAGGTGCGCATCGGGGGCGACATCGCGGCGTTGAAGGCGATCATGAAGGAGGTGCTCCGCGCCGAGGCGGCCCGGCCGGGACGGGTGCTCGACTGGGACTTCATCCGCTCCCACACCTCGGGCTTCGATGCCTTCCGCGAGGCGCTCGACGGCCACGAGAGCGAGACACTGGCCCGGGAGGCGGGGCTCGGGCTCGCCCAGATCCGCGAGGCCGCCGGGATCTTCCTCGAATCGGAGCGCGTCATCGCCTGTTGGGCCATGGGCCTCACGCAGCATCGCCACGGCGTGGCCAACGTGCAGGAGCTCATGAACCTGCTGCTGCTGCGCGGCCAGATCGGCACGCCCGGGGCCGGCCCGTGCCCGGTGCGCGGCCACAGCAACGTGCAGGGCGACCGGACCATGGGGATCACCGAGAAGCCGGCGCCGGCCTTCCTCGACCGACTCGGACGCGAGTTCGGATTCGACCCGCCGCGGTCGCCGGGCGTCGATACGGTGGGTGCCATCGGGGCTTTCGCCGCCGGAAGAGCTCGCGTCTTCGTCGGGATGGGCGGGAACTTCCTGAACGCATCGCCCGACACCGAGGCCACCCGCCGGGCCCTGGGAGCCTGCGAGGTGGGGGTGCACGTCGCGACCCGGCTGAATCGGACCCACCTCGACGTGGGACGCGAGGCCTGGCTCCTGCCGTGCCTTGGACGCAGCGAGCGCGACGAGCGCGGCGCCGGCCTCCAGTTCGTGACGGTCGAGAACTCGACCCGCGTGGTGCACGCGTCGCAGGGAGTCAATCCGCCTGCGTCGCCCCAGCTGCGGAGCGAACCGGCCGTCGTGGCGGGTATCGCCGAAGCCACGCTGGGACGGGAGAGCCGCGTTCCCTGGCGCGCACTCGCCGACGACTACGACGCGATTCGCGAGCGCATCGCGAACGTGGTCGAGGGCTTCGAGCACATGAACCGACGCGTGCGCAGACCGGGAGGCTTCACCCTGCCGAGCCCGGCGGCACGGCGTCGCTTCCGCACCCCGACCGGACGCGCGCGCTTCAGCGTCCACCCGCTGCCGCGCTTCGAAGTGCCCGACGGACACTTCCTGATGATGACCATCCGGAGCCACGATCAGTACAACACCACCATCTACGGCGACGACGATCGTTACCGGGGCGTCCACGGTGATCGTCGGGTGGTGCTGATCGGTGCGGCGGATCTCGCCGGCCTCGGCCTCGAGCCCGGCACCCGGGTCGCGGTGGTGAGCGATCACGAGGGGGAGCAGCGGCGCATCCACGGCTTCCGACTCCAGCCCCACGACCTGCCGCGAGGCTGCGTGGCGGCCTACTTCCCCGAGGCCAACAATCTGGTCCCGGTGGGGAACCACGACCGGGCCAGTCGGACCCCGGCCTACAAGTCGATCGTCGTCAGCTTCGAGCCCGAACGGCCGAGCCGGTAGCGGACCCGCCCCATCCGTGACCGCTCCCCAGGAAAACCAGCAGCCCCGCCCGCCCGCGACGTTCTGGCGGCTCGTTCCCTCGGTGCGTTCCCAGGAACGCCAGCGCTTCCTCTTCTTCGCCGGCCTCGCCGGACTCGTCGGTTTGGCGCAGACGATCGGGATCGCCGCGTCGGAGGCGTTGCTCCTGTCACGCCTAGGGATCGACGTGCTTCCCGCCACCTTCGTGGCGGCCTCGCTGACCACCGTCGCCGGATCGGTGGTCTACGCGACGGCGGTCGGGAGGCTGCGCAACGACACGCTCTTCGTCTACATGCTGGCGGCGACCAGCGTCGTGCTCGTGCTGCTCGCCATCGCGGCGGCGTCGGGCCTGGACGCGGCTCTTCCGATGCTGCTCTGCGTCTACTACCTGACGTTCGCGGTCTTCCTGAACCATTTCTGGACCTTCGCCGGGGACTACTTCGACACGCTCGCGAGCAAACGACTCTTTCCCCTGTTCACCGTCGGCTCGAGCGGCGGGAGCATCGGCGGCGCGCTGCTCACGACGCTCGGCGGCCTGCTCCTGCCGGCCGAGACGCTGATCGGGGGCTGGGCGGCCTTTCTGCTCGCCGCAGCCTTTCTGCTCCGCCGCTATCGCCGGCCGCTGCGGCGCTGGGGACCCCTCGCTCTGGCCGAGGCGGACGAGACGTCGGTGGATGGCATTCGCGGCGCCGTACGCGTCATCCGGCATACGGCGCTCGGACGCACGATGCTCGTGTCGGCGGTCTCGATGGTGCTCGCGCTGCTGGTCATGCAGTACCTGTACAGCGACATCTTCGCGTCGAGCTTCGGTACGGCGGGCGAGCTCGCGACCTTCATCGGGATCTACCTGACCGTCACGAACCTGCTCGAGGTGGCCGTCGAACTCTGGCTCACGCCGTGGCTGATCACGCGGTTCGGGGTCGCGTCGGCCAACATGGCCCATCCGCTGGCCTCGCTCGCGAGCTTCGGCTTCCTGATGGTCGACTACCGACTCTGGGCCGCGGTGGTCGCCCGCATGAACCGGGAGCTGCTCGAGAATGCGTTGGCCGGGCCCGTCCGCAATCTCGTCTACAACGCCCTGCCCGCCGGGGTGCGCGGTCAGACACGGGCCTTCGTCGAGGGCATCGTGGTCTACTCGGGCATGGCCATCGCCGGCATCGGCCTCCTGTTCGCGGAGGACGTCGATCCGCTCTGGCTGTGCCTCGGCGGTGCCGGTCTCGCAGCGGCCTATCTGGGCGCTTCGATCGCCACGCGGCGCTTCTACCTCGCGACCCTGGTCGGAGAACTCCGCTCGGGGCGACTCGACCTCGAAGAGCTCGGCACCATCGGGAATCGCGAGATCTCGGAGCTGGGGACCTTCTGGCAGAAGCTGATTCGCGCGCGCGACGAACGCGCGGGGGCGTGGGCCTCGCAGGTGGCACCGATCCTCGCCGACCACGATCTCTGGGATCCGCTCGAGGCCGGGCTCGCGCATCCCGACCCTCGGGTCCGGATCGCTTGCGGGCGCGAGTTCATCCGCGCGAATCCGGCGATGGCGGCCGACACGGCGCGCCGCGCGCTCGAGGACCCCGAGTCGTCGGTGCGGCTGGCGACGCTGCGGCAGCTTCCCGCGGATCTCTGGCGCGACCGCATCCTGCGGCGGACCGTGGAACGCCGCCTCGGCGACGAGGCGCCCGCCGTCCGCGCCGGCGCCGCGGCTCTCCTCGCGGACGCCGGGATCGGAGTGCTCGAGGAGATGCTCGACGCCCCCGACCCCGAAGTCGCACGGGCCGCACTCAAGGTGCTTCCCGCGTCGCGCGTGGAAGAGGCACTCGCCCGGATCGACCACAGCGACCCCGGGGTGCGAGCGGCGGCCCTCGAGGGCGTCGCCCGCATGGTGAGCCCCGTGCCGATCGACCCGCCCCGGCTGCGCGGCGAGCTCGACCATGCCAGCCCCAGGGTACGTCGCGCGGCCGTGGGCGCCCTTGGCACCCACCGCGACGCGGAGGCCCGGGCCGGACTGGTCGCGGCACTCGGAGATCCGGCGCGCTCGGTGCGCCGCGCGGCCGTCGAGACGTTGACCGCGCAGGGCGATCTCGCGACACCCGCGGTGCAGTCGCTGCTCTCCTCGGACCACGAGCTCGAGGCGGAGGCCGCGGTGCAGGTGCTCGCGGGAATCGACACACCCGCCGCGATCCTGCTGCTCGAGGCGGAGCTCCGCCGCCGGGTACGCAGTCTCTGGAGCCATGCCCTGGCGGTCCATCGGCTCTCACCGCGCGGCCCGGTCGGGGCCCGTTTCCTGCACGCGGCGCACGCCAGCGCGCTGGTGCGCGACTTCCGTCTGACCTTCCATCTGCTCGAGCACGCCGAGGATCCGCGCGTGATCCGGAGCGTCGTCAAGGTGTTGCGTTTCTCGGCGGCCCGGACCCGGGGAGACGCCCTCGAGGTCCTCTCGAATGTCGGCGACCGGGAAACGGCGCAGCTCCTCGTGCTCTTCGCCGAAACCGCACCGATGGAGGACAAGCTGCCGGCGCTGGCGGAGTATCTTGACATCCCGGCTTCGGCCGAAGAAGTCATGGCCGCAGCCTCACGCTCGTCCGACCGTTGGGTACGGATGGCGGCCGGTGCGCTCGAAGGCGATACCTCGGTCGAGGACCACATGGAACACCTGCTCGCGCTCCGCAACGTTCCCCTGTTCGCCCACTTCACCCTCGAGCAGCTCGAGGCAGTCAGCCAGGTCACGCGGGAGCAGCGCTTCCTCGAGGGCGAGACGGTCGTCCGCGAGAACGACCCCGGCGGCGAGCTCTACCTCGTGCTGTCCGGCGAGGTCGAGGTGCTCCGGGAGGGCAACCGAAGCGAGCCGATCTCGATCGCGCGTCTCGGCGCGGGGGATTATTTCGGCGAGATGGCCATTTTCGACAACCAGCCTCGCAGTGCTTCAGTGATCGTTCGCGAGCCGGCCCGACTCCTGGTGCTCGCCGGCGAGCGGCTGAAGGAGATCGTGCTGCAAACGCCGGAGATCGCGTTCCAGGTGTTCGAGGTACTGACCGCCCGCATCCGAAGCGGCCAGGAGCAGCTCGAAGCCGCGCTCGCCGCTCGCGCATCGGATTCCGCTCAAGACCCGTGACGTCGATCCGACACGAAGGAGACCCGGGTACCCGACGCGAGGGCTTCCTTGGCACCCATCCGTATCGAAGAGATCATGACCAAAGAGGTCGAGACGGCCTCCTGCGACGAGCTTCTCGAAGCGGTCGTCGCGCGCATGGCCGACCAGCGGATCTCGTGTGTGGTGGTCTGCGAGGATCGCCGTCCCGTGGGCATCCTGAGCGAACGGGATCTGGCGCGCCTCTTCTCCGAGTCGTTGGCGGGCGGAACGCGGCCTCGCACGATGGAGGAGGCGATGAGCGCGCCGGTCGAAGCCATCGAGGTGTACGAGTGCCTCGATCGGGCGATCGAACAGTGCCAGCAGCACGCGATCCGGCGTCTCGTGGTGGTGGACGGCGGCGGACAGCTCTGCGGCCTGGTGACGCAGACCGATCTCCTGGGCGCGCAGCGCGCGGCGCTCGAGGCGAAGGTGGCCGAGCGCACCCGGGAGCTCGAGATCGCCAACGAACAGCTCCGTGCGCTCACGCTCCTCGACGGCCTGCTCGGAATCGGCAACCGCCGGGCGCTCGACCTCACTCTCGAGAAGCTCCACGGAGTGGCCGGTCGCTACGACCGGATCTACTCGGTGCTCCTCGTGGACGTCGACCATTTCAAGGCCTTCAACGACCACTACGGCCATCTGCACGCCGACGACGTGCTCCGCGAGCTGGCATCGGCCCTGGTGCGGGACGCGCGCGAGTCCGACGCCGTGTTCCGCTACGGCGGCGAAGAGTTCACGGTCGTGCTGCCCGAGACTCATGCCAATGAGGCGGGAGTCGTGGCCGAGCGTCTGCGCAAGACGGTCGAGGGTCTCGAGATCGCGCATGCGGGGGCGGCTTCCGGGCGGCTCACCGTGAGCGTCGGCGTCGCGAGCTCGCATCGCCGGGGCGAGGAGCGGGCCGGGAGCTTCCGGGACGTGCTCTCGCTGGCCGACGGCTCGCTCTACGAAGCCAAGCGCTCCGGTCGCAACCGGGTCGGCCCGCTCACCGTCGGCGGCGCGCGCTGACGACGCCTTCAGGCGATCGACGTCACGAAAATCCTTGCGCTTCCGAACCGAGTGGCCATCTTCAGCTCCGTCTCGACGGCCGGGCGGGACGAGGGAATCGGGATGTGATCACCATCGCTTTGTCGACCTCGATCCGGGCCGAGCGGCTCTCGGTCTGGGAATCGCTCGTGACCCCCCGCGAGATCCTGCGCTGGAACCGCTCCCTCGTCTCGGCGGGGGAGGTCCCGGCCCGCTATCCGCGACCCGGGCAACACGTCCGCTGGCGCGGCCGGCGCGGACGCATCCCGGTGATGTTGCACGACCGCCCTCTCGAGGTGGTCGCGGGCAGGCGGCTCCGCACGGCCCTGGCGTTGGGCCTGTTCCGCTTCGACCTGACCCTGAACCTCGACGCGAGCGAGCCGGCCGGGGGCGCACGCACCCCTCCCCACCCCAGAGACCCTGACCCGCGGACGCGGGTGTCCGCCGTGCTGACGGTCCGGAACGTGATTCCGGTGGTCGGTGGCGCGCTCGATCGCTTCGCGGTGCGCAAGCTCGCGACCCGGATCGTGGCATCGCTCCTCGAGGATCTGCGTCAGGGCGTCGAAGGACCGGCACATCGGGGATCCGACGCGTCGCTCGGGCCCGCCCCCACACAGGGCTCGTCGGAGTCGCGCCCGATGTCGGCGTGGAGATAGGGGTGGACGCCGTCGGGCTCCCGGCTGAGTGGGTCGTGTGCGACGACGACCACGCGGCGTCGCTTCACGCCGTCGCGAGAACCACCGACTCGACGCTCTCGCGGACGATGCCGAGCAGCGCGTCGAGATCCTCGTCCGGGATGTTCAGCGACGGCGTCACGTAGACCACGTTCCCGAGCGGGCGCAGGTAGGCACCGCGCCCGAGCGCCTCGGCATAGACCCGCCAGCCGGCGTCCGCCAGGTAGCCCGAACCGCCCTCGAGATCGAGCGCGCCGATCATGCCGAGCGAGCGGCTGCGCACGACACCGGGCAGCTCGCCGAGCGCGGCGAATGTCTTGGTGATCCGCTCGGCCTTCGCCCGCGCGCCCTCGAGCACTTCCTCGTCCTCGAAGATCCCCAGGACCTCGAGCGCCACGGCCGCGCCGAGCGGATTGCCGCAGAAGGTATGGCCGTAGTAGAAGGCCCGTTCGGCATCCCCGAGGAAGCCCTCGAAGATGCGCGGCGTCGACAGGGTGGCGGCCATCGGCAAGGTGCCGCCACAGAAACCCTTGGCGGTGCAGAGCATGTCCGGCGCCACCCCCGCATGGTCGCCCGCCCACATCGGACCGGTGCGGCCGTAGCCGGCGAAGACCTCGTCGAAGACCAGGAAGACGTCGTGCTCGTCGCATACGCGGCGCGCCATCCGCAGGTACTCGGCGTCGTAGGTACGCATCCCGGCCGCGCCCTGCACCATCGGCTCGAGGACCACGGCAGCGATCTCGTCGGCATGTCGGGCGACCGTCTCGGCCAGGGCTGCGCCGGCACGATCCGCGGCGTCGGGATCGCCCGGCGAAGGAACGTGCCAACAGCCGAGGAGCGTCCCCTCGAAGGGCCTGCGGAAGACCTCGACCCCACCGAGTGCCGTCACCCCGAATGTCTCGCCGTGGAAGGCGCCCTCGAGCGCCACGAACCGCTTGCGCGCAGGTCGGCCGTTCTGGTCCCAGTACTGGATCGCCTGCTTCATCGCGACCTCGACCGCCGTGGACCCGTTGTCGCTGAAGAAGACGTGCTCGAGACCCTCGGGCGCAATCCCGGTCATGGCCGCGGCGAGCTCGGCCGCGGGTCCGTGGGTGATCCCTGCGAGCGCGGTGTGACACAGGCGCTCCGACTGCCGACGCAGCGACTCCACGATGCGGGGATGGTTGTGTCCGAGCGTCGACGTCCACCAGGAAGCGTTGGCGTCGATGTACTCGCGGCCATCGACGTCCACCAGACGCGACCCGTGCGCACGCTCGACGACCAGCGGCTCGACCGTGCTCCGGTACCGGCCCATCTCGGTGTACGGATGCCAGACGCGGGACTTGTCGAGATCGACGATCCGATCACGTTCCTGGTTCGCCACGTCCCGGACCCCTAGAAGCAGAGCTCGGCGAGGACGCGCGCCGACTCGCGCGTCACGCCTCCGAGCAGCATCTCGGTGACGGGCGAGGCCTTCCAGGCCTCGAGCCGTTCGGCGATGCGTTCGCGAGGCCCGACCAGGGCGGTCTCGTCCACCAGCGAATCGGGGACCGCCGCCATCGCCTCGGCCTTCTTGCCGTCGAGATAGAGGTCCTGGATCTTCTTCGCCTCCGCTTCGTAGCCGAGCCGGGTGGCGTAGTCGTTGTAGAAGTTCTTGCCGCGGGCGCCCATGCCGCCGATGTAGAGCGCGAGCCCCATCTTGACGGGCATGCGGGCCTTCTCGACCTCGTCCGAGACGATGACGGTGACGCCGGGGCAGACCGCGAAGTCGTCGAGCGACTT
>CAYYUT010000124.1:271-8340 GCA_964474935.1 uncultured Spirochaetales bacterium | reverse complement strand
GACGCCATAGCCCGATTTGACCATGGCAACGAAGGCCGACGGATCGCCGAACAGAAGGCGACCGCCATTATCGACCGAAACGACCGGTTGGGCGCCCAATGGCAGCCGTACGTCGCTGGCCCGGCCAGAGAAAACGAGGGCGACCGGTTCGACGTCCCCGCTGGAAGAGAAGACGACAGCATCGTCGGGTCCGGTCCCCGGCTCGAAGACGGTCACCTGGCGGTTGGCCCCGGCGCCGTGGGCGGTGACCCGGAAGAAGGGCGGGGGGTTCCCGCTCTCCCCCGCGAGACGTCCGAAGTTGAAGGTGCTGCCGGCCTTCATGAGGAAGTTCTCGGGCGGCACGCTTCCGTCGGGCTCGATGTTGTGGCTGAAGTTCTCGCCCGACTCGCCTCCGAAGACGCCGCGTCCCGGCGGCCCGGGCTCGACCGCTCCGAGCGCATGCCCCGCCTCGTGCGCGATCAGGCTGCCGAGGGCATTCGAGAACACCCGGATGGCGTCCTCGATCACGGTGAAGCGGGCGAGCTCTTCGGCGCCGGCGCCCACCGGGTCGAAGGCCTCGTCGAGAACGGTCGGATCGAGCGGATGCTCCCCGATTGGGGTCCCACCCGTCTCGGTGCGGAGCGGGTCGAAGGTGTCCTGGAAGAGGCCCCCGCCAGACCAGACGAACATCCCCTGCGGAAAGATCCCGGTGGGCGGGATCGTGGCGCACTCGACACTCGTGCGGTTCTGGTTCTGGGGATCGATCAGGATCGAGCCGAGCACGTTGGGTCCCTGCGGTGCCTGGCCTCCCACGCAGATTCGGGTGACGTCGCCTGCGCCCGGGTCCTGGGCCACGAACAGGACGTCGATCGGGTCTGGGCTTCCGAGCCCGATGGGGTCGACGTCGAAGTAGGCGAGGGCGACCCGGTCGAGCACGGCGGCGACGACCCGGTCTTCGACGTCGGCCGAGAGCGCGGGGGCGAGCGGCGAGCCGAGACCGAAGATCTGCAGGTCGACGGGGAAGTCGGCGCCGGGTACGGCGTCGCGGTCCGACTCGAAGTCGAGCCAGAGGATCTGGCCCGTTCCGATCGGCGGGCTGCCACCCGGAAAGTCCCGGACGGCGAAGCTCATCTCTTCCACGTCGGAGAGGGTGCCCTCGACGTCCTGGACGAGCGCTCGCAGGACCCAGGTGCCCGGCGGGAGCGCCTGCTCGGGAGGAACGATGGCGTGGGCGCCTGCGGCGTCGGCGACGAAGAGGCCGCCGAGATCGCGGAGGTCGCCGAATCCGAGCCGCTCCGCGGTGACCGAGATGGTGGCAGGGTCCACGCTCGCACCATCCGCCTGCTCGATGAAATCCGCGGTGATGACGAAGCCGGACGGCGGCACGACCAGCACCTCGGACAGCGCCGGGTCGATCCCGTTGAGGCCGAGCACGACCTCGGGCGCTCGTTGGCTCCCGCCACAGGTGACACCGAGGCCCAGGAAGAGGACAGCGCACAGCGTCAGGATCAGACAGCGTCCGTTCATGACGTCACCATACAGTGACCCCGCTCGGTGAACGAGCGGGGTCACGACATGGTCACAGAGATGTCGAACGATCGCGTCGCCGACGCACGATGTGAACATCGGGTCGAGCGACCGACGACACGCGGCGGAATGCCATCGCGCATCGACAACCCGGAGTCACATCCGGGTCGACGGCCCGACGCAGCCGCCCGTGTGGTGCGCCGCCGTGGCGGGATCGCTGGCCTAACGACGACGCGCGCGGGTCAGCAGTCCGACGCCGGCGAGCGACGCCAGTGCCAGCCACGCAACGGTCGGCTCGGGCACGACGGTGGTGCGCTGGATGGTCGTGGTCGGGTTGGCGCTGAAGTCGTTGAGATCGGTCGGGAACGGGCAGGTCAGGATCCCGAGCGTGCAGAGCGAGCCGGTCCCGAACGCGAGGAGCTGGTTGAAGCTACCCGCGGATCCGAAGGCCGCGACGAAGTCGGCGTCGCCACCGATCACGTCGAAGTTCCCGGTCACCTCACCGCGCACGACACTGATGCTCTCGCTCAGCGTCACGAGCAGGGCGTCCGCGTCGTAGTCGGCCTCGATCAGGGTCAGCCCGGTGCCGAGGTCGACGATCGAGAAATCGGCGGCGAGACCGTTCCGGAAGGTCGCCGCCGCGAAGGGCGGGAAGGGCACGCCCGGGATGGTGATCGGTCCGTCCACCTTGACCGTGCTCGTGAAGAGCACGGTTCCGGGGGTGATTCCCGTGATCTCGGTGCCGTCGAAGAAGCTGATAGTCGAGAGCGAGGCCTCGATCTCCAGCTGGTTCAGACCCGCGTCGTACTCGACCGTGGTGCCGCCGATCACCGTGTCGGCCGCCAGGCTGAGCGAGTTGATGGCGTCGTCGGCCTCGATGGTGCCGAACGAGAAGGCCGTCGCCGACGCCAGCGGGGCCGAGCCCGCCCAGAGCAGCGATAGGAGTGCAATCGCGGCAGCTTTCCTCATCATCATCGTTTCATCCCCCCTCGAAGAATCCAGGTGTGCGTGTCCGGGCCGCGCGACGACGGCGGGGCCCGACTATCGCCGGGCCCGCCGGGCGGCGAGACCCAGGAGCGCGAACGTGCTTCCGAGAAGCAGCCCCGCGCCCGGCTCGGGCACCGTGAAGTCGCCCGAGGCCACGCGGAAGAGCTGTCCCTGACCCTCGGCCGTGAAGTCGCCGAGGGTCGCATTGTCGACCGACCCGTCACCTGCGTAGTCCGCCAGGATCGGCCCGGCGAGCGCCGTCAGCGTCGGCACTAAGTCGAAGAACTCGGAGACCTTCAGCCCGAAGTCCGGCCCGAGGCCCGAGTCGAAGAGCTGGGCGTAGGCGCCGCCGGTGAAGCTCGCGAAGCCCACCACGGTCGGGTTGCCGCTGACCGACCCGTTCACGACGAAGGCGCTCGCCGTCAGGCCCGTGGTCGGGTCGCCGAGGAAGGTCCCCGCCGTGAACTCTCCGGTGAGCAGGGTGGTGCTGTCCGGGTCGGTGACGACCAGGTCGTCCCCCGGCGCCGAGCCGAAGTTGACGTCGATCTGGAAGGTCCCGCCTCCGAAATCGGTCACCACGACGCTCTCGAGCTGGGCCGTCACGTCGAAGGCGAGGTTCTGGGCCAGATTCTCGGCGCAGTTGCTCCCCACGTCGGTCGGGCAGGCACCGACGTTGGGGTCGAAGAAGTTGAGCACGTTGATCACGGCGCCCATGGTGACGATCTGGGTCGCGCTGTCGTAGGACACCTCTCCGTTCGACCCGACGCCCTCGGTGGTCCACTCGAGACCGGGCTGGCCGCTCCCGAAGGTGTGCGCCCGCGTGTCCGCGCTCGGCAGCGGAAAGGTCACCGCGGAGGCAGGCAGGGCGAGGAGCAGCGCCCCCGACAACCCGACGAATCCTGCGACGAACTCCGAAGCCAGCGCGCCCAAACACGACCGCGACCCGATGCGAATCTTCATCCCGAACATTCCCTTCCCCCTCTGCTTCCCAAGCATGCTTCCCCTCCGGCACCGCTCGCGCCCGCCACAAGGGCTGCGAGGCGACCCCGCCGAGGCATGGCGGGCCCCGAACCCGGCTGGGGCCGTCGAGGCATCGCGCGTCTCGCGAGGCATTCGGCGAGGACCTTTTCGAGGTTCTTCTCGAGGCCTTTTCGCCGCGCCGGCGGGAAGGAATGAGCCAGCGCGCACTGCACCTGATGGTGCACCAAACCGGTGCATCCCTTCCCGCTCGGAAGATACTGCAAGCCGCGTGCCGCTACCGGCCCGTCCATCCCCTGCGGGGCCTCGTCAATAAACCAGCGAAAACAGGGAGCTGGACGCTCACGCGAATGTCACCGCGATGCGATGTGGCCGCGTTGGAAAGCTCTTTCCGGATCCGCGGAAAACTCCTTCCGTTCGATGGGTTCGCGCCACGTCCGCCGATGCGCCGCGGGTCGGTCGCACGGTCGACCCGATCAGGCGGCGCGTGTTGTGTGCATTGGCCGAGGCGCGGCGCAAAGAGGCGCTGGGCGGTGGGTGGCCGCACCGCCTCGGCGAGCCTCCTCCCGTCCGGCCTGCGTCGCAGCGCTCGCCGAGTGCGCGCGGCACCCGGTAGGCTGGTCGTCATGATCGAGCGACTGCTCGCGGTCCGGATCGGTTCGCCCGTGCCCCGCGACGCCATTGGCGACTACCGGATCCTGCTGGGCCGCGCTCCCGACGCTGTCCGCGGACCCTCGACGACGACCTCGACGGTGTCGGCGCGATGGGAGCTCGCGAACGCCGCCGTCGAGGTCGTGGCGGCCGAGAGCCCGGGCGTCGCGGGGTTGGTGTTCGCCGGAGACGCCGTTGCTCGATCCGGGATCGCTGCGTCGTCCTCGGATTCGGGGTGCCGGACGGGCCCGTCGGACGGCCGGGACGCCCGTCTCCGACGCATCGATCCGGCCGCGAGCCGCGGGATCCCGATCTGGACCATTCCCGAGCCCGGCGAGCCGCCCGCTTCGGGGTCGGCTCCGAGCGACGCGCCCGACGCCATCGATCACGTGGTGGTCCAGACCGACGATCCCGAGGCGGCGCTTCGCTTCTACGGCCACGTCCTCGGACTGCGTCTCGCGCTCGACCGCCGTTTCGAGCAGCGCGGCCTCCGGATCCTCTTCTTCCGGGTCGGGGGGGTGACCGTCGAGGTGGTCTCCGCGCTCGATGCCGAGCCGACGGCCGGCCCCGATCGCTTCTTCGGGGTCGCGTATCGCGTCGCCGATCTCGACGCGACCGTGCGGCGGCTGACGCGCGCCGGGGTGGCGGTCTCGTCGGTGCGCGACGGTCACAAGCCGGGTACGCGGGTGGCGACCGTGTGCGATCGCACCGCGGCGGTGCCGACCCTGCTCCTCTCGCCCGAAGCCTGATGCGTTCCCGGGGGTCTGGCGCTGGCCATCCCGCGCCCTCGCGTCGTCCTCGGCTCGCAAGGCCGGACCGTCCCACGGATCGTGCCGCGCCCTCGCGACGTGCAGCCGAGGGGCCGGGTACGCACGTCGAGCGAGGGGAGAGGGCGGCCGCGAGGACGCGCCCTTCTCCCCCCGCCGTCGGAGCCTAGGGAAGCTCCTCGGACTCGAACTCGATCGTGGCGTCGGCGTCCCAGGCGCCGTCGAGGTCGGACGTCGAGTAGACGCCCTTGCCCTTCAGGACCGCCCTGCCGATGCCGCGCGCGCGCAGACGGATCCGCGCTCCCGCGGCCTCGACGCGCGTGCGCGTGTCGAGGCTCTCGACGACGACGTAGCCGAAGCCCTCGTACACGGCCCGGCCGTCGTCGAGCAGGCTGACCTGCCCCACGCCGTCCGTACGGACCACGACGTCCGGGTCGGCGACCACGATCCCGACGCCCTTGACGCCGAGCTGGCCGCGGAGGTCGACCACCGCCAGTCCATTGCCAGCGGCTGCGAGCGCTCCGACGCCCCGCACCACCACGGCCTGTGCCGCTCCCGCCCCGACGAGCGTCGCGACCAGGGCGGCCGCCATCCAGATGCGCCGGTTGCCGGCGCCCCGGTTCCCTGTGGAGTCTGCAAGTCCTGTCATATGAACCCCCTTTCGTGGTTGTCGACTCGCGCCCCTGGGAACCCGGGAACGGCGAAAGAGTTGCGCTAGCCTGCCTCCATGTCGGCTCCGGTCCGCCCCACCCCGATCGTGCCGCCGCCCGAGGGATTCCCCGACGACCTCGAGGGAGCGATCCTCGACCTGAAGCGCGAGCGCAACGCCATCCTGCTCGCCCACTACTATCAGGAGGACGAGGTCCAGGACCTCGCCGACGTGGTGGGGGACTCGCTCGCCTTGGCCCAGGCCGCTCAGAAGGTCGAGGTCGACGTCATCGCCTTCTGCGGCGTCCACTTCATGGCCGAGACCGCGAAGATCCTGAATCCCGAGAGCACGGTGGTGGTGCCCGACCTGGCCGCCGGGTGCTCGCTCGCGGATGGCTGTCCGGCCGAGGAGCTGCGCGAGTTCAAGGCCGCGCATTCCGGTGCAAAGGTGCTCTCCTACATCAACACCTCGGCCGAGGTGAAGGCGGTCTCCGATCTGATCTGCACGTCGTCGAACGCCGCGAAGATGGCAGCGCAGTTCGAAGGCGAGCCCCTGATCTTCGCGCCCGACCGCCACCTGGCCCGTTGGGTCGGCAAGCAGGCAGGCCGCGACGACCTGATCGTGTGGCCGGGCTCCTGCATCGTGCACGAGCAGTTCAGCGCGAAGCGCCTGGCCCAGGAGAAGATGCGTCACCCAGACGCCGAGGTGCTCGCCCACCCGGAGTGCGACGAGGCGGTGCTCGATCAGGCGGATTTCATCGCGTCGACCACCGGAATCATCCGCCGGGCGATCGAGTCGCCGGCCAAGACCCTGATCATCGCCACGGAGGACGGCGTCTTCCATCAGATCGAGCGCGAGGTTCCCGAGAAGACGCTGATCCAGGCGCCCGGGATCGACGAATCGTGCGCCTGCAACCGCTGTCCCTACATGCGGCTCAACACGCTCGAGAAGCTCTATCTGTGTCTGTTGAGGCTCGAGCCCGAGGTCACGGTTCCCGAGAACGTGCGGCTCGAGGCGCTCCGCCCCATCGAGTGGATGCTCGAGCTGTCGGCCTGAGCGACGCGGGCGCGCACGCCCCGGGCTCCCGCCACGCCCAACTCAGAAGCCGTAGGCCGCCTTCAATTCGCCGTCGCCCTCGGCGAGCGCTCTCGCGTACTCGACCATCACCTTGCACTGCTTCACGGTGGCGTCGTCCTGCATCTTGCCGTCGAGCATCACGGCTCCCGTGCCGTCGCCCATCTCCTCGATGACGCGCAGCGCCCACTTCACCTCGTCGACGTCCGGGCTGAAGACCTTCTTGGCGATGTCGATCTGGACCGGATGCAGCGACCAGGCACCGACGCACCCGAGCAGGAAGGCGGCGCGGAACTGGTCTTCGCAGGCGACCACGTCCTTGATGTCGCCGAAGGGGCCGTAGTAGGGAAAGATCCCGTTGGCCGTGCAGGCGTCGACCATGCGGGCGAGCGTGTAGTGCCAGGGGTCCTGCTGGGCGGTCACGCGCGCCGCCTCCGGGTCGTTCGGGTCGGGGTCGGTCCGCACCAGATAGCCCGGGTGGCCCCCGCCGACGCGGGTCGTCTTCATCCGGCGCGACGCGGCGAGGTCCGCGGGGCCGAACGAGAGCCCCTGCATGCGCGGCGAGGCGCTGCAGATCTCCTCCACGTTGACCACGCCCAGGTGGGTCTCGAGGATGGCGTGGACCAGCAGCGGTCGATCGAGCCCGGCCTTCGCCTCGAGCTGGGCGAGGAGCTGGTCGACGTAGTGGATGTCCCAGGGGCCCTCGACCTTCGGCACCATCACGACGTCGAGCTTGTCGCCGATCTCGGTGACCAGACGGATCAGATCGTCGAGCAGCCAGGGGCTGTCGAGACTGTTCACGCGGGTCCAGAGCTGACAGGTGCCGAAGTCGGTGTCGCTCGCGATCTTCACGAGCCCTTCGCGCGCGGCCACCTTGTAGTCGGCCCGCACGGCGTCCTCGAGATTCCCGAGGAGCACGTCACAATTCGTGGCCAGCTCGGGGACCTTGGTCGCCATCTTCGGGTTGGAAGGATCGAAGAAGTGGATCATCCGCGACGGTCGGAAGGGGACCTCCCGGGGCGGCGTCGGCGCACCGATCGCCTTGGGTCGGAAGAAGTCTTTGGGGCTTCGCATGATGTCCTCCCTACTCGTACAGCTTGACGACCTGGACCGAGCCTTCGGGGGCGGCCTGGATGCAGAGATCGCAGAGGGTGCATTCGTCGAGATTCTCCTCGACGATCTCGAGGCCGTCGTCGCCGGCCTCGAAGATGTTGACCGGGCACACCTCGGCGAGCTTGCGCGCGTGCTCCGGATCCTTTGCCACCTCGGCGGCGACCTTCACATCGATGAACAGTCCCGGCATCAGCCCATCCTCTTCCGGATCAGGTCCGGAATCTCTTCGATGCGTTCTGCCACCGAGATCCCGGCGTCTTCCATCCGGCGGATCTTCTCGGCGGTGGTGTCTTCCTTGCCTTCCACGATCGTTCCCGCGTGGCCGAAACGCATGCCCTTCATCT
>CAYYUT010000124.1:0-261 GCA_964474935.1 uncultured Spirochaetales bacterium | reverse complement strand
CAGTCGGCGTGCTCGGCCTCGATGCGGCCCCCGGGCGCGGTGTAGATCGCGATGGCCTTCGTTTCCGGGTCGGCCTCGAACAGCGGCATCAGCTCGGCGTAGGTGGTGCCGATGATCGCGTCGCCCCCGATCGAGACGGCCGTCGACTGCCCGAGCCCGGCCGCGGTGAGGGTGCTCGCGAACACGGTGGTCATGCCGCCCGAGCGGGACATGATCCCTATCGGGCCGGGCGAGTAGGCCTGGCGGGTGATGGCCGCCGGG
>CAYYUT010000123.1:0-8424 GCA_964474935.1 uncultured Spirochaetales bacterium | reverse complement strand
CCGCCCAGAATTCGCCCCACGAGACCGGTTGGCCCCCGACGTCGAAGCCCGCCGCCGGCCAGACTGCCATCAGGGTCGAGGCCGCGCCGAACGGGACGAAGAAGCCCACCAGGCCCTGGAGGGTGCGCGGCATGGCACCGTAGGCGGCCAAGCTCGCGCGCAGGGGCCCGGGCGCGGGGTCGGACGAAGGCGGGTGGGTACGTGTCGCCGGCATGGCCGAACGATGGTACTCCCCCCGCATGGGCGCGACGAAGCGGGGCTCCGCTCCGAGGGGTCGCTCGGGATCGTCCCGGGGTCGCAAGTCGACCGCGGCCGGGCGGCGCGCGGCGAACGAGGCGGTGCAGGCATGGGATGGCTCGTTCGAGAGCGCACGCGCGCTCCAGGAGTCGCTCTGCGAGCGGGTCGAACACGACGACCGCTTCGGTGCCATCCGGTGGGTCGCCGGGGTCGACGTCTCGGCCGATCGGGGTAGCGACTGGCTCCACGCAGCGGTCGTGGTGCTCGACCGGGCGACCGGCGAGATCGTCGACGTGGGTGCGGTGCGCGAGCGGGCGCAGGCCCCCTACGTCCCGGGCTATCTGTCCTTTCGTGAGCTCCCGCCCCTTCTCGCCGCGGTGGCGAAGCTCACTCGTCTCCCCGACCTGATCGTCTGCGACGGCCACGGCGTCGCCCACCCGCGCCGCTTCGGGATCGCCTGCCATCTCGGGGTGGCGCTCGACCGGCCCGTGATCGGGTGCGCGAAGAACCGGCTGGTGGGTCGTCACCGCGAGCCCGGCTGGCGGCGTGGATCGCACACCCCCCTGATCGATGCCGGCGAGCGGATCGGGGACGTGCTCCGCACGCGCGACGGCGTCAAGCCGATCTTCGTCTCGGTGGGGCACCGCGTGTCGATCGGGACTGGCCGTGGCCTGCTGCTCGAGCTCGCTCCCCGCTTCCGTCTGCCGACCCCGATCCGCGCCGCGCATGCCGAGGTGAATCGGCTGCGGCGCGCGGCCGATCTGCCGCCCGGCGGCTCGCGCGTCTTGTCGGCGTAGTCCTTCATGGCGCCGACGACGCCGGCGGTCACCTTGCCGAGCAGGAGGGCCTGGCGCTTCTGGGCCCACTCGTTCGATTGCTCGAGGGGTCCGAGATGTCCCTGGAAGCGGGGCATCACGTAGCGCGCGAAGAGCTCGTAGCTGCGGCGCGTGGCCTCGCTCGACGCCCACTCGTGAGCCAGGAAGCAGAGTCCGCCGAAGCCACCCGTCACCTCCTGCAGCTCCTCGATGCGTCGGATCGCATCGTCGGGCGTTCCGACGATGCAGCCGCCGCGCGCCTCCATCGATTCGAGGCTCATCTCCTCGATGGGCTGACCGGGGCGGTCCTCGAAGGCCTGTCGAAGTCCGATCGTCCGCACGAAGTAGTCCTGGATCCAGGCATTCCCGCCCGTGCGGGCCTCGTCGAACGCCTCGGTCTTCGATTCGGCCAGATGCATCGGGAAGACGAGGCGCCAGTTGGCCCGATCGACCGTCTTGCCGTGCTCGGCGGCCACCTCCTCGGCGATCTTCCAGCGCCCCTCGATGCCCTCGAGTCCGCCTCTCGAGAACGCCGCCACCTGGAGCACTCCGGTGCCGTGGGTCCCGGCGGCCACCATGCCCGAAGGCGAGATCGAGCTCGCGACGAAGATCGGCATCGTGGGCTTCTGGTACGGCTTCACCTGGAGCATGGCGTCCTTCATCTGGAACCACGACCCGTCGACGCTGATCGGCTCGTTCTCGGTGAAGAGCCTCAGGACCACGCCCAGGCCTTCGACGAGCCGATTGCGCTGCTGCATCACGTCGACGCCGAGCATCTCGGCATCGGCCGGTAGCTGTCCCGGGCCGCAGCCGAGCATGACACGGCCGCGTGTCAGGTGGTCGAGGAACGCGAACCGGCTCGCGATGTGATAGGGGTGGTGGTAAGGGACGCTCACGACCCCCGACCCCAGCATGATCCGCCGGGTCCGCTGCGACGCCACCGCCATGAAGATCTCGGGAGACGGAATGGTCTCCCAGCCGGTGGAGTGGTGCTCCCCGACGAACACCTCGTCGAAGCCGAGCCGATCCAGGTCCTCCACGAGCTCGAGATCGCGCTCGTAGGCGAGGGTCGGGTTCTCCCCGAGCCGGTGGAAGGGTGCGAGGAAGATTCCGAACCTCATATCTGACCTCCGAAGATCTCGCGCTGGGCGCGTCTCATGAAGAGCAGCCCGATGGCCGCGTTGAAGAAGATGAAGAAGTTGTGCTGCACCAGCCCGAACGCGGCGAGCGCGCCGGCCTGGGCCGGGAAGAGCGTCACCCACATCGAGATCGCGACGGCGCGGAAGGGGCCCGGAACGGCCGCCCCGAAGAAGATCAGGGGGAGGATGCCGAGCATCTCGAGGCTGCCCACCTCGACCCCGAACAGCGCCAGGGCCTGCTGATACACGAAGACGGCGGCCAGCAGCGCCGGGGATCGCATCAGGACGATCACCAGGTACTGCCACGGGCGACCATCGCGGAAGGCCTGCAGGATGTGGCGCTCCCGGATCTTGGATCCGGGGAACAGGGTGCCGTTGAAATAGAGGATGTGGAGCACGAAGAGCGCCAGGCCGACGATCCAGACCCAGGGAAGCGAATGGAAGACCGGGTCGACCTCGTCCCAGCGCAGCAGGGCTCCGATCGTCGCCCAGGTGGCCAGGTAGTAGAACTCGCAGAACATGATGAAGAGCATGCTCGAGCCGACCTGCCACCCCGGCACACCTTCGCGCCGGTTGAGGTAGAGGGCCATCGCGCCCTTGCCGATCTGTTCGTTCAGGATCGAGAGCACATAGGTGCTGGCCCGCACGGGCAGGATGTCGCCGTACGACACACGCGCATTGAACCAGTTGATGACTCGCCAGACGATCAGCGAATCGACCAGGAAGAAGAACATCGAGTAGGGGATCATCAGGCCGAGCCACGAGATCCAGTCGACGTTCGAGAACACCCCGGCGAGATACGGGACCAGGCTGCTGCCCTGGCGGGCGGCGGCGCTCTCGATCTGGAGGTAGAGGTAGCCGAAGCAGACAGCCGTGATCGCCCACGGGGCGAGGCGCTTCCACAGGGCCGGTTGGGTGCGCTCGGAGCGGGCCCCGTCCGGCGGCGGCGTCGGGCCGGCGGCGGTGTCGCGCGTCGTGTCGGTGGTCGTATCGGTCACTCGGGTGCCTCGGGTCCCACGCATCGGCGCAGGGTCTCGTTGAGAGGGGTCAGCCGGAGACCGAGCCGGTCGCATGCCGGTGTGGGGTCGATCTGGTCGTCGTGCTGGAGCACTTCGAGCATCGGCAGGGTTATGGGAGGGTCGTCTCCGCGCTCCGCGAGTCGCGCCGCCGCGCGTGCCAGGGCCATGGGCACCGGGAGCACGAAGGGCGGCCGGCCCCAGAGCCTTGCAGCGCGCATCACCAGGGCCCGGTGGCTCAGGCTCTCGGGTCCCGCCAGGTCGATCGCGCTGCGTCCGAGCCCCGCGATCCCGAGCGCGTTCCACACGGCCTCGGCCACGTCGAGCGCGTCGATCGGCTGCTCGAGACTCCGACCCCCGCCGACCAGCGGCAGGAGACGCGCGCGCGCCTGTCCGCGGAGGGCACGGGATGCGACATCGCCCGGCCCCAGCACCATCGGGAGCCGGATCACCAGGCAGTCCGTCGATCCAGCGAGCAGGATCTCTTCGGAGCGCCCCTTGGATGCCAGGCAGGCGTTCGATGAAGCCGGACTCGCCCCGAGGATGGAGAGCGTGACGACCCGCTCGACGCCCGCCTTGGCGGCGGCGGCCACGATCGCCTCGGTCGCGCGCTCGTGGGCGTCGAGATAGCGCGAGCGCTTCGACTCCTTGAGGATTCCCACCAGGTGGACGATGCCGCGACACCCCTCGGCCGCCTGGGCGATCTCGTCGGGATCGGTGTAGCGGACGATGTGGGTCCGGCAGGTGCCTTCCGGAAGCTCGGCGAGGGTTCGGGCAGCCGATTCGGAGCGAACCGCCGCGTGCACGCTCGCGCCACGGCCTGCGAACGACGTGACGAGTCGCCGTCCGAGGTGGCCGTTCGCGCCCGTCACGAGCCATCGGCTCGAGCCCGGCACCGGGCTCGTCGTCGCGTCTCCCGCCGTGGTCTGGATGGGAACCTCGGGTGCTGGCGCCCTGGGGCGCGTACGGCGAGGAGTATATCACCCGCCGTGCGACGCCTGGGCCCCGCGCCCGGTGTCGGGGCTAGGCTCGGAGCGCCTCGGGGAGCTGTCGCGGGTTGATGGGTTGGCCGAAGGAGAACTCGCAGACGTTGCCGTCGGGATCCGCGACCTCGCAGATGTAGCCGACGATGGGTCCGGCGTCGGTGGGGTCGAGCACCGTGCACCCCTCACTCCGGGCCATGCGCGCCAGGCGGTCGACCTCGTCGCGCGAGGCGACGGCGAAGCCGAGGTGGTCGACGGGGCGCGGCGACGGGCTCGGCGAGGCCGGCATGGACATGAGCACGATCACGAAGGAGGGATCGTCCAGCACCTCGGAGATCCAGGCGACCCGCGTCCCGTCGTCGACCCGGTCGTGCACCACCTGGAGTCCCGCGTAGCGCTGGTAGAAGCCGATCGACGCGGCCACGTCCTTCACGCGCAGGGCGACATGGGTCAGCGACGCCGTGGCCCCCATCTCACATCATGCCGAGTTCGAGCTTCGCCGCCTCGCTCATCATGCCCGGGTTCCAGGGCGGCTCCCAAACGACCTCGACACGTGCCTCGTCGACGCCATCGAGGGTGCGCAGCTTGGCCTCGACCTCGGGCGGGAGCGACTCCGCGACGGGGCACATCGGCGAGGTCAGCGTCATGCGCACGTGAACGCTGCGTGCCTCGGGATCGCCCTCGACGTCGTAGATCAGGCCGAGCTCGTAGATGTTGACCGGGATCTCGGGGTCGTAGCAGGTCCGCATGATCTCGATCGCCCGCTCCTCGATGCTCGCTCGCGTGCCGGAGTCGGGCGCGACGCCCGCGTCGGCTCCCGTGGAGTTCGATTCGGACGACGGGCCCGACGCTGCGGGGGTGTCGCCCGGTTCGGGTTCGTGGCTGCTCATCACGTTCTCCTCGAGGCTCGGCGTGGTGCCGATGAGGCTCGGCGCCACGCTCGGTGGCTACTCCGTCTTCGCGACCTCGTCGTTCGCGGCGAGCGCCGAACGCAGCGCGTGCCACACGAGCGTCGCACACTTCACCCGCATCGGGAACTCGCGGACGCCTCCGAGCACTGCGAGCTTTCCGAGGTCCGAATCGAGTGGGTCGGCTTCCTCGGCTCCCGTCACCAGCCGGTGGAAGCGCTCGAAGAGCGCCTCCGCCTCGTCGAGCTGTTTGCCCTTGATGGCGTCGGTCATCAGCGAGGCCGAGGCGGTCGAAATGGCGCAACCCGAGCCTTCGAAGCTGGCGTTCCGGATCGTGTCGCCCTCGATCTCGAGGTGCAGGAGCACGCGATCCCCGCAGAGCGGGTTGTAGCCGCGGGCGCTCCGGTTGGCGGTCTCGAGCTTCCCGAAGTTCCGGGGCGTCTTGCTGTGGTCGAGGATGACGGTTTGATAGAGCTCGCGCAGGTCGGACATCAGCCGAACATCTCCACCACCCGTTCGAGCCCCCGGGCGAGGGCGTCCAGGTCGTCCCGGGTGTTGTAGAAGGCGAGCGAGGCGCGCGTGGTGGCAGGGATCCCGTAGCGCTCCATCACCGGCTGGGCGCAGTGGTGACCGGTGCGTACGGCGACCCCTTCGGCGTCGAGGATCGTGCCGACGTCGTGAGCGTGGATCCGGTCGAAGACGAACGAGAGCACACCCGCCTTGTCGGGAGCCGTACCGACGAGCCGCAGCCCCGGGATCTTCTCGAGCAGTCCGGTGCCGTAGTCGAGGAGCGCCGACTCGTGGGCGGCGATCCGGTCCAGCCCCACCCCTTCGAGGTAGTCGATGGCCGCCGCCAGACCGACGGCCCCCCCCGTGTTCGGTGTTCCGGCCTCGAACTTGTGGGGCACGACATTCCAGGTGCTGCCCTCGAAGGTCACCACCTCGATCATCTCGCCGCCGCCCTGCCACGGGGGCATGGCATCGAGGAGCTCGCCGCGGGCCCACAGGGCCCCGATCCCGGGCGGAGCGCACATCTTGTGCCCCGAGAAGGCGAAGAAGTCGCAGCCCAGCGCCGCGACGTCGACCGGCATGTGAGGAACCGACTGGGCTCCGTCCACCAGCACCCGGGCCCCCGCGGCCCGCGCGCGTTCGGTGATCTCGGCCACCGGGTTGATCGTGCCGAGCGCGTTGGAGACGTGGGTCAGGGCGACCAGCCGGGTGCGATCGCCGAGCAGGGAATCGAGTTCGTCCATGCAGAGCACGCCGCGATCGTCGATCGGCAGAACCACCAGCCGGGCTCCCACCTCCTCGCAGAGCAGCTGCCAGGGTACGATGTTCGAGTGGTGCTCCATCCACGTGACCAGGATCTCGTCGCCGGGGCCCACGTTGCGCCGCCCCCAGGAGCCCGCGACCAGATTGATCGCCTCGGTCGTGCCCCGGGTGAACACGATCTCGCGTGCATCGCTCGCGCCCACGAACCGGGCGACGCGCTCTCTCGCGCCCTCGTAGGCCAGCGTCGAGCGCTGGGCCAGGAGATGGACCGCCCGATGGACGGGCGCGTTGTCCTGCTCGTAGAACGACCGAACGGCCTCGATCACCGGGAGCGGCTTCTGCGAGGTTGCGGCGTTGTCGAGATACGCGAGCGGCTTTCCGTGGACGTCCTGGTGCAGGATCGGGAAGTCCTTGCGAATGCGTTCCACCTCGGCTGCGCCGAGCGGATGGGTCGTGTTCATGCTGCCTCCTCGAGGCCTCTGCCGTTCAACCGCTGCTGGACGAGCTCGTTCACGCGCTCGCGAAGGGGTTCGATCGGCACGGCGTCCGTGACTTCGGAGGCGAATCCCCGGGTGAGTACGCTGCGCGCGGCCGCCTCCGGGATCCCGCGCGACTGCAGATAGAAGAGAGACGCCTCGTCGAGCTGCCCCACCGTCGAGCCGTGCGCACACTTGACATCGTCGGCGTAGATCTCGAGCTGCGGCTTGGTGTTCACCTCGGCTCCGTCCGACATCAACAGATTCGGGTTGCTCTGGCTGGCGTCGGTCTTCTGGGCATCGGGCCGGACGATCAGGTGGCCGACGAAGTTCCCGCGGCTCTTGCCCGACAGGATGCCCTTGTAGAGCTCGCGGCTCGTTCCGTGGGGCTTCGCGTGATCGACCGACGTGAAGTTGTCGACGAGCTGTTCGTCGCTCGCGACGAAGAGCCCGTTCAAGTGACATTCGGCGCCTTCGGCTGCCAGGCAGACGTCGGCGTCGTTGCGCAGGATGCGACTACCGAACGAGAGCGTGTGCGACCGGAATCGGCTGTCGCGGTCCTGGCGAACGAAGAGGTTCGAGACGTGGAGCGTCTCCTCGCCCTCGCGCTGGAGCTTCACGTAGTCGACGGAGGCGTTCACGCCGAGGTCGATCTCCGTGAGAGGGTTGGTGAAGCGCGCCCCGGCGCCGAGGCTCACGTAGTCCTCGATCACCGTGGCCTGGCTGCCGGGCTCGGCGACGATCAGGGTGCGGGGGTGCGATGCAGCCGGCGCGTTCCCGCCGACGGCGATGTAGACCAGGTGGATCGGAGCGCCGGCCGACTCACCAGCCGGAATCCGCAGGAAGGCTCCGTCGCGGAAGGCCGCGGTGTTCATGCAGGCGAAGCTGCGCCCCTCGAGGGCGGCACATCGACCGAGATGCGCTTCGAGCGCGGCGGGTGTCTCGCGCCAGGCGGTGGCCAGGCCGACGGGAGCGAGCGCGCCCGAGAGCGCCCGCGGCGCCGAGAGGGCCGGGGCGAAGACCCCGTTCACGAACACGAACACACTGCACGCGAACACCGGGAACGAGAGCCGTTCGATGTCCTCGCGCGACACCGCCGCCGCGTCGCCCGACGCCGGCTCGAAGGCCGCCTTCGCGATGGGCGCCACGTTGGTGTACTTCCAGCTCTCGTCGCGGGTCGTCGGGAATCCTTGCGCATGGAATCGCTCGAGCGCGCGCGAGCGGAGGTCCGAGAGCCAACCCGGCTCGTCGACGGCCGGGAGCGCATCGAGGTTCTTGCGCCAGTTGTCCGTCGTGAGCCTCACGCGCGATCCTCGCTGCGGAAGCTCGCATAGCCTTCCTTCTCGAGCTCGAGCGCCAGGCTCTTGTCGCCGGAACGCACGATGCGGCCGTCGAGCAGGACGTGGACCTGGTCGGGGACGATGTAGTCGAGCAGGCGCTGGTAGTGGGTGATCACGATCATGGAACGCCCGGGACCGCGGAGCGCATTCACCCCGTCCGAGACGATCCGGAGCGCGTCGATGTCGAGCCCCGAATCGGTCTCGTCGAGGATCGCCAGCGTGGGCTCCAGGACGGCCA
>CAYYUT010000122.1:0-8457 GCA_964474935.1 uncultured Spirochaetales bacterium | reverse complement strand
GGCTCGGCCCCTGCAGCTCGTCGAGGGGCGAGCCGAGTCGGACGACCACCCATACGGCCAGACGGCGGGGCATCACCGAGCGCGCCACGGCTCGTCGCACACCGTTGCCGAGGTTCGCCCCGAGCCGACGGAGCACCCCGAGCGGCCGGATCAAACGCGTCTCCGTCGGCGACGTCGCGAGAGGTAGTCGACCATCACGTATGAGCCTAGCTGGCTGGGACTCGAGTAGAAGACCCGACCGCGATTGATCTGGGTCATGCGCGCCACGAAGCGGACGAGCGCAGGCGCCGAGTCGAGCATGAAGGTGTTGATCGTGATGCCCTGGCGCGTCACTCGGCGCGCTTCGCGGAGGGTCTCCTCGGCCGCTCGGGGCGAGACGCCGTCCATGCCCATCGGCCATTCGACACGCAGCTCGCGTCCGACGAAATAGGCCGTCGGCTGACCGTCGGTGATCACCAGGATCTGCGAGCTGGCGCTCGGATGACGCCGGATCAGGCGCTGCGCCACGCGCAGACCGTCCTGCAGATTGGTGAAGGGATCGCCCATGTTCCAACGCACCCCGGGCAGCTCGCGGATCGGGATCTCGCGTGCCCGCGTGTAGAAGCCCACCACGAAGAAGTGGTCGCGCGGGAACCGGGTGCGCACCAGATGGTCGAGCGCCAACGCCACCCGCTTGGCGGCCGCGAAGCGGCCCACCCAGGACATCGACCAGCTCATGTCGAGGAGCAGCACGGTCGTGCTCTGGGTGGCGCTGTCGCGCTCGCGCACCTGGAGGTCTTCGATCGAGAGCGGGATGGCCGATCCGACCGCCCGGGCCCCTCCCTCGCGCGCCCGACGCCGCGCCGCCTCGAGCACGCTCCGCACCGGGTCGATGTCGAAGGCGTCGCCGAAGACGAAGGGACGGGTCTCGTCGGGGCGTGGCAACGACACACCGCGGGCGTCGACCTCGTGCTCGCCGGGCCGCCCCTTCGCGAGGCAGGCGTAGACCTCGGCCATGGCCTGTGCACCCAATCGTCGGATCGCCCGGGGCGTGAGGCCGGGCTCGGCCCCCTCTCTCAGGTAGCCCGCCCGGCGCAGGCTCGGCTCGAGATCGCGCAGCAACACCAGCGAGTCGACGGCGCCGCTCCCGAGCAGCTCGCCCAGCGACTCCGGGTCGATCGCGTCGAGCTCGCCTTCGCGCAGCCGGCGGGCGAGCTCGACCATCGCCGCGAGCCGTTCACGGATCTCCTGTGCCTGCTCGTAGTCCGCCTCCTCGGAGCCGCGAAAGCGCTGGCCTTCGGCATCCAGGAACGCTTCGAGCGCGCGCAGACGCTCGAGTTCAGCCAACAGCTCGGCGTACTCGCGGGCCGCCTCGGGATCCTCGAACGCATGATCCCGCAGGGCCTCGATCCGATCGGACAGACGCTCGTGCTCCGCGTGACGCCGCGTGAGGAACTCGTTCATGCGCGAGGACTCGAATCCATGGGCATCGGCGAGTGCCCGCGTCTCGCGCTCGAGGAGCGCGTCGAGCCGTTCCTCGGGCGCGCGGGGGGCGGGGGCGCGGGCGCCCCGGCCGCGCCGCGCGCGGGCCTCGCGGGCGAGCGCGGCCGCGAGCTCCTCGGCGCCCATCACGCGGGCCTCGCGCCCGGCGAGCTCGAAGCCCCGCTGGCGCATCCACTCGAGCGCCTCGCCGAGGTCGAGTCCTTCCATCATGAGGTCGGAGAGCGCGTCCAGGGCCGCGTCGGGCTCGAGCCGGAACTCGGCCTGCGAGCCGTCCCAGCGCGCGTATCGGTACACCTTCATCGCCGAGCGTAGTGGAGGGCGCCGTCGCGCTCGGTCTTGTTGACACGGTTCGCGAGGTGCAGGCCTTCGAGCACGAACTCGATCCCGGAGGCCAGACGGGCGGGCGACTCGCCGCCACCCAGCCGGGCCGCACCCTCGCGGAGCCCGGGGATCTGGTCGAGCCCCTCCACGACCTCGGAGGCCCGCATCGACGCCGACACCTCGACCTGCCAGCCTTGGTCGAAGGCTTCCACGACGGCCGCGAGGCCTTCGGCCGGAGCCACCTCGTCGAACACCACCCTGGTCGCGCGCTGCATCAGCTCGCGCACAGTCTCGGCTTCGCTCCGCTCGCTGCCTGCATACTCGAACTCGAGCTTGCCCCCGGTCGAGGCCTCGAGCGCCTGGAGGTCCGAGATGCGCGGCACCGCCTCGGCGTCCCCGTGAAGCAGGGCGCGTCGCACGGCGCCGGCCGCGAGCGTCTCCTGGTTGGCGATCGTCATGCGCACCGAGACCCCGGAGGCCTGGTTCACGTCGGCACTCCGACGGGCCTGGAAGGTGAGCTCCGCCACGAGCTCCTGCATGAACCCGGGCACGTACAGATCGACGCCATCCACCTGCGGCATCACCGCCTGTTCGAGCGCGATGCGCTTCTCGAGGTCGCGGGTCGCCGGGTAGTGGGTCCGCACCTGGGCCGCGTACCGGTCCTTCAGGGGCGTGATGATGCGACCCCGGCTCGTGTAGTCCTCGGGGTTGGCGCTGGCGACCACGAGCACGTCGAGGGGCAGTCGCACGCGATAGCCCTTCACCTGGACGTCGCGCTCCTCCATCAGGTTGAACAGGCCCACCTGGACCTTCTCCGTCAGGTCGGGCAGCTCGTTGATGCAGAAGATGCCGCGATTGGCGCGTGGCAGGAGCCCGAAGTGGATGGTGTGCTCGTCGGCCAGGCTGCGTCCCTCGGCGATCTTCACGGGATCGACATCTCCGATCAGATCCGAGATCGAGACGTCCGGCGTCGCGAGCTTCTCGACGTATCGCTCGTCGCGATGCACCCAGGCGATCTCGGTGTCGGGCCCCCGCTCCGCCACCCGGGCCCGGGCAAAGGCGGACACCGGCGAGAACGGGTCGTCGTGGATCTCGCTCCCGGCCACCACGGGGAGCCACTCGTCGAGCAGGCCGGCCAGGGCCCGGATCATGCGCGACTTGGCCTGTCCCCGTTCGCCCAGGAAGATCAGATCGTGGCCACACAACAGGGCGTTCTCGACCGCCGGTACCACGCTGTGGTCGTAGCCCCGGATGCCTGGAAAGAGCGGCTCACCCGCCCGCAGGCGTGCGACCAGGTTCGCTCGGATCTCGTGGCGCAGGCTCTGCGGACGCCAGCCCGATGCCTCGAGCGCTCCGCGCGTGCGCTCCCGGGGCGCTGCCGCCACGCCCGCTACGGCCCGACCAGCAGGCGCACCCGCTGCTGAATGATCTCGAGTCGGCCTCCGTCGCTCGCACGGAGCCCGCGCGACAGCCCCTGCGAATCGATCAGGGCGCTCGTGTTCTCGATGCGTTCGGCGGGCAGCGGGTGGCTCGACAGGAAGGCCGGCACCCCGGGCCCTCCCTCGGCCTGGATGGTCTGGAAGAAGGACACCAGGCCGCGCGGGTCGATGCCAGCGCCCGGCATCACGCGTACCGCGAAGGCGTCCGCCTCGCGCTCCGCGTCCCGCCCGAAGCTGTTCAGGTAGGCGGTCGCGGCGAGCCCTCCACCGAGGCTGGCGGCCTGCGCGGCCGCTGCGCCGCCCATCACCCCCGCGGCGATCACCCCGACCTGGTGGGCAATGCTCGTGGTGCGCGCGCGGTTGAAGTTCTCGGCCACGTGACGGTGGTAGACGTGGCCCACCTCGTGGGCCATCACGCCGGCGAGCTCGCTCACGTTGCGCGAGGCCAGGATCGTCCCGGTGTGGACGAAGATGTGGCCCCCAGGGCCCGCGAAGGCATTGATCGCCGGATCCTCGACCACGTAGAAGCGGTAGTCGAAGGGCTGCTGACCGAGCACCTGCACGATCGAGTACCCGAGGTTCTCGATGTACTCGACGACCACCCGGTCGCGCACCAGGATCAGCTCGCCCTGGATCTGCCGCACCCACTGATCGCCGAGCTGGCGCTCCTCGGTGACGCTGAGCGTGGCGCATCCGGTCGTCGCCATCCCGACGGCGAGTAGCAGCGAAGCGGCCACGCGTCGGACGCGACCCCTCCTAGAGAAGCTCGGACGCATCGAAGCCATGTCGATCTCGCAAGGTCTCGGTGAGATGTCGGATGATCGAGAGCACGGAGCGATCGAACGAGACGTTCTCGACGATCGGCACGTCGTACTGATCCGCCAGCTCGAGCAGATGATCCTGGATCCGCAGGATGGCGTCCAGATTCTCGACGTAGTGATGCTTCCCCCGCGCCCCACCCTCGCGCGCCCGCGACGCGAAGCGCGTCGGATAGACCTCGCCGTCGAGATTCACGACCGTGAGGAACACGATGTCCGCCAGATCGCGGTAGGCCGCCAGATCCACCAGCCCCGGGACGAGGGACACCCCATCGAGGACGAGACTGGTGCCCTCGGCGACGGCGCGATCGATCATCGCGCGCACTCCCACCGACACCACCTCGGCCTGGGCCCGGAACCCGGCCAACACGGGCGTATCGCTCTCGCGAGCGCCGGGCAGGACCTGCCAAGCGTCGTAGGACGAGGCGTGCAACGAGGGCGCGAGCTCGGCCGAGAGCATGATGCGCATGATCTGGCGGATCGAATCGGTGGACAGGACCCGCGCGATGCCGAGGCGATAGGCGACCTCGGTGGCCAGCGCGGTCTTGCCGGCCCCGGTGGGGCCGCCGAGCAGGAGGACGACCGGCCGGGTCGGCTCCTGGAAGCGACGCCAGATGAGGTAGCGCTCGGCGACGCGAGGCCCGTGGCTCCGGGCCAGGGTCTGGTACGCGAGCTCACGCAGCTCCTTGCGATCCACCACCGACGCCTGTCGCCGTCGCAGCTCCCGCTCGAGCTCGCGGGCGACATCGAACGCGTCGTGCGGGTCGATCGCCGCCGCCTGGAGCGACTGGGCCAGCACCCCCTTCGAGAAGGGCATGTCCACCGAGGCGGCCCCGGTGACCGTGATGTTGGGCGGGAAATCGATCGGCGCCGCTTCGAGCTCGGCGCCGAGCTCCTCGTGCAACAGGCTCGCGAGCTCCTCGCGCAGCACCGTGGGCCTGCCTCGCACGCGCTCGCGGATCGCATTGGCAGCGCGGAACGCATCCTCGTATGGCACGCCCCGGGCCATCAACGAGTGGATCATGATCCCGCGCATGAAGGGACGCCGACCGCCCGCGTCCTCGACGTGGACCCGCGGTCGCCCGCCCCCCGGTCGAGGGGCCGGATCGGCGGCCGGAGCCTCGGAAGCGCGGGGCGCGCGGCCGGGATCCGTGCTGCCAGCGTCCGGAATCCGCGCCATCGATCGACCGTACCCCAGCCCTGGGAGTGCGGCGAGAATCCGCCAGCGACGACGCGACCGGCTGGACCGCAGCGTGGGACAAACGCACCAATCTCGAGCAAGACTCGCAGCTCCCGGCGTAACTGCGAAGGAACCCAGCAGATTTCACCTTGACGCTCGGGCCAGGCAGTGCCTACCGTTTGCGCCGTCACCGTGGGAACGATCGGGGGGTGGTCCCATGGGCTCGCAGCCGAGCTCTCGCATGACCGAATCGGTCGACGCTCGCGCGTCGTCCAAGCACGCCGGGAACGTCCTGCACGACGAGTCGCATCGTGGCGGTTCGGGTACGGACGGTCCGGGGCCGGATGCCAGGGGCGCGGGGCGACCGGCTCGTCCGCCGTCGGCACACGGGGACGCACGCCGTTCCGGCCGGAATGCCGCCACCCCGGCGCCCCGGTCGAAGCGCGCCACGGCCCTCGCCGACCCGGTGGTATCGCTCTTCCGGAGCGGAGAGATCACCCAGATCCTGGGGATCTCCCGGCGTCAGCTCCAGTACTGGGCGCAGACCGACCTGGTGTGTCCCACGGTCAAGACCCAGGGCGGACACCACCGCTACACCTTCCAGGACCTCGTGGCGCTCAAGGCGGCCAAGCGCCTGATCGACGCCGGCATCTCCGTGCAGGGAATCCGCAAGAGCATTCGCGCGCTCCAACGGTTCCTGCCGAACGTCGAGCGCCCCCTGTCCGACCTGGTGCTCGTCGCCACCGGCGACGCCGTGCTGCTCTTGCGGGACGGCGCCGCCGTCGAGGCGGTGTCGGGCCAGCACTGGATCCTCGAAGTGGCCCATCTCCGGCGCGAGGTGGAGATGTGGCGCCGTCGTCGCGGGCGGAATGGCCGCTTCGAACCAGGTCGGGGAGCGCTCGGCGAGGCGCTGCCAACCGCCTGACCGACTGGAGCGCCTCCAGTCGGCCAAGCCGGCGCACGTCGCTGTCCTCGCCAGCGACGACGATGCGCCGCCTGTGGGCGCCGGAGGCACCGAACCCATGCGAACCATCGCGATCGTGAACCAGAAGGGCGGCTGCGGGAAGCCCACCACCGTGGTCAACCTCGCAGGCTGCCTCGCCGACGACGGAGCCCACGTCCTCGTGGTGGACATGGACCCTCAGGCCCACGCGACGCTCGCGCTGGGGATCGACCCCGAAGAGGTCGACGAGAATCTCTACGACGTGCTCGCCGAGCCCGCCGGAGAAGGAGGGCTGGATCGGATCGTGCTCGAGCCCGTCGACCGCATCGACGTGGCGCCCTCCGGTATCGTGCTCTCGGCCCTCGAGCAGAAGCTCGGGAACGAGAAGGCCGACGGACGCACCGAGCGGTTGCGGCTGGCGCTCACCACGCTCGAACGCGAATACGACTACGTGCTGATCGACTGCCCGCCCAACGTCGGGCTGCTCACGTTCAACGCGCTGCGGGCGGCCAGCGAGGTGATCGTGCCCCTCGAGACCAGCTTCTTCGCCATTCAGGGAGTCCAGAAGCTGCTCGAGACGATCGGGCTGCTCTCGGACCGGATCGGACACGACCTCGCGGTGCGGGTGCTCCCGACCCTCTACGACGGCCGCACCCGCTATGCGCGCGAGACCCTGGCCGAGATCCGCGAGCTCTTCAAGGAGCTCTGCTTCGATGCCGTCATCCGAACGAACGTGAAGCTGCGCGAGGCGGCGCGGCGCGGTGTCCCGATCGGACAGTTCGCGCGCTCGGCCAACGGGAGCGTCGACTACGCGGCCCTGGCGGCCGAGGTGCAGGCCTCCGAGCTCGCCGAAGGTCGCGAGGTCGCGACCATCGCCGGCGACCCGAGGGAGGTGGTCGTCCAGTTCCGGGACGAGGGCGCACGGGACGTCCGGATCGCCGGAGACTTCAACGGCTGGATCCCGGACAAGGGGGTCCGCTCGCTGACCGAAGCGGACGCCGGAGCGCGCGTCTGGACGAAGATCCTGAGGTTGCCGCCGGGTACCTACCAGTACCGCTATGTGGTGGATGGAGAATGGCGCGAAGATCCTGCCAATCCGAAGGCGGCCCCGGGCCTGCCGGGGGAACGCAACTCGGTGCTCGTCGTGCGCTAGCACGTCCGGAGGGTGACGCGCGTGCCGCGTGACCTCGGAGACGTGCTCCACTACTTCGCGCCCGAGCTCGACCCCGGCCCCGAGCCGGAGACGCGCGCCCCGGCCACGCCGCCGGCACCCCGCTCGACGTCGGTCGTGGCCGTGCCGGTGGGCGAGCGCGACGTGCTGCGCGCCACGTTCGTCTGGAACCTGACGATCGAGCTCGCCCGGCTCGGCTGCTCGGCGGCGCTCGTCGTGGCGCGGAGCCACCGGGTCCGGACCGCCTGGCCCGATCCCGGCCGCGGGCCGCTCGGAAGCGAGTTCGTGACGAGCTTCGCCGACGATCTCGACGAGCTCGCCCAGACGGCCCGCGACGTCGCCGGCGCCCGCCACGCCGAGAGCGACCAGCCAGGGATCGTCCTCGTGGCCGTCCCGCCCGAATGGCTCCGGCCGCGACCGATCCAGGCCGCGCGCCCCGACGGATGGCTGCTCTTCACCTCCCCCGACCCCGTCGACCTGATCGAGACCTACGCCCTCACCAAGCACGTGATCCACGGGGACCCGTCCGCGCGCGTCGGCGTCACGGTCTACGGGGTCCGCCGTGTGAGCGACGCGGCCGACACCTTCGAACGCCTCGCCGTCACGGCCGAACGACATCTCGGTCCTCGACTCGTGAGCTATGGACTTCTGGTCGACGAGCTCGAGGTGTATCGTGCCATCGTCCAGCGACGACCGATCGGCCTCGCGCGACCGCAATCGGCCGCGGCGCGCACGCTCCGCGACGTCGCCGAGCTCCTGGCGGGCGACCACACGACACGGAACCATGCCGAAGCTTGAGTACGCTCCCGATCCCACACCCGACCAGCTGGTCGATCTCGTGCGCAGCCGCCTGACCGACCTCGGGGGATCGCTGCGCATCCTCGCCGAAGGGATCCTCGGCGCCGACGCGCCCATCGATCTGCTCGCCGCCGATCCCGAGGGCCGCGTGGTCCTGGTGCTCGTCACGGGCCGCCACGACGACCTCGCGCTCGTGGGGCGCGCACTGGCCCAGCGGGCCTGGGTGGCGGCGCGGCTCGGCGACTGGCTGAAGCTCGCGCCCGGTCTCGGGATCGCGGCCGACGCGCCTGTGCGAGCGGTGCTCG
>CAYYUT010000121.1:0-8499 GCA_964474935.1 uncultured Spirochaetales bacterium | reverse complement strand
GGCCGGGCTCGCCTCGACAGCCGGCTTCGCGAGCCAGGCCGAATGGGGCGGGCACTATGCGAGCTGGTCGGCGGCCTCCGGCCTCGGCCCGAAGCTCGACGCCTTCGTCACCGGCGGCGGCCGCTTCGTGGCTGCGCTGGGGATTCCGGTCGAGGCGGCCACCACCTTCATCGCGGTCATGGTGATCGCCTTTGCGGCCACCTCGCTCGACACGGGGGCCCGGATCCAGCGTCTGGTGATCGCGGAGCTGGCCGAGGCCTACGGCGTCCGGGCCCTCACGAACCGCTATCTGGCCGGCGCCGTCGGGATCGCGGCGGCGCTGCTCCTCGCCGTGACCCAGGCGGGCGGCAAGGGCGGCCTGATCCTGTGGCCCCTGTTCGGGACCACCAATCAGCTGGTGGCGGGCGTCACCCTGCTCGTGGTGTCCGTGTGGCTGCAGCGCATGGGTCGCCCGATCGTGTATACGCTCGTTCCGATGCTGCTCGTCACGGCGGCCACGCTCGTGGCGATGACCGGCGAGGTGCTGGGCTACGTCGAGACCGGGCGCTGGCTCCTGGCCGTCGCCGGAGCGACCGTCCTCGCCTGCGACGTCTGGATCCTGATCGAAGGCGGCCGTCTGCTCCTCGCCGACGCCGCACCGACGAGGCGGCCCCGGCCGCAGACGGAGCACTAGCATGGAGATCTCCGACCTGCGGGGCACCACCGCCCTCGTCACGGGGGCCGCGAGCGGCATCGGACGGGCGACCGCGGAGGCCTTCGGCCGCCGCGGCGCCGCCCTCGTGGTCTGCGATCGCGATGCCGAGGGGCTCGCCGAAGCCGAGCGGGCCTTCACCGGTCTCGGGGTCCGGGTGGTGGCCCGCACCGTCGACGTCGCCGACCGCACGGCGATGCAACGGTTCGCGGACGACGTGCTGGGGACCGCCGGCCCTCCGGACATCCTGGTCAACAACGCCGGGGTCGGGCTCGGCGCCCGCTTTCAGGACACCTCACTCGACGACTGGGACTGGGTGATCGACATCAACCTGAAGGGCGTCGTCCATGGCTGCCACTTCTTCGTGCCGGCGATGATCGCACGAGGGCGCCCCGGGCACGTGGTGAACCTCTCGTCCCTGGCCGGCTACGTGGCGACCCAGAGCCTGGCCGCCTACGCGACCACCAAGTTCGCGGTGCTCGGACTCTCGGAGGCCCTGCGCGAGGAGCTCGCGCCCCATGGCATCGGTGTGACGGCGGTGTGCCCGGGCGTGATCGACACCCCCATCACCCGCAACGCCCGGATGAAGGGGGCACTGGCCGACGCGTCGGCCCGCGATCAGATGAGCCGCTTCTACCAGCGTCGCGGCTACGGCCCGGACACGGTGGCGCGCGGCATCCTCCGGGCGATCGAGCGCAATCGGGCCGTGGCACCGGTGTCGCCCGAGTCCCGGATCTTCTACTACGCGAAGCGTCTCGCGCCGGGTGCGCTCGGCTGGCTCACGCGCCGGATGGCGGCGCGCAGGCCGGGGCGTCCCTAGCGCCCCGTCGTCGGGCGCCGCGCGCCGCTGGTCGGCGCGGGCGCCCTGGGCCGGACGCCTAGCCGCCCGCCGCCGCCCGCCACCGGGCAGGCGTGAACCAGAGCGACTCGGCGTTCTCGAGCCGCTCGCCGCAGAGCGAACGGATCACGCCGGCAGGCGACACGACCGCGAGTCGACGGGCGGGCTGGCGCACGGCCCAGTCTTCGAGCGCGGCGAGGGCTCTCCCGCCGAGCTCGCGCCGGCTCTCGCCGCCCACCGGTCGGGCGTCGGCGACCCCCGACTCGAAGCGGGCGTATTCCGCCGGCCAGCGCTCGGCCACCTGCTCGCGCCGCAGGCCCGTCCATTCGCCGAGGTCGAGCTCGCGGAAGCGGGGGTCGGACGTCGGGGCGAGCCCTCGCTGGCCCGCCACGATCCGGGCCGTCTCAAAGGCCCGGCGCAGGTCGCTCGCGACGACGAGATCGAAGGGAGTGGTCGCCAGGCGGGCGGCGAGCGCCTCGGCCTGCGCCCGGCCCAGGGCCGAGAGGGGCGGATCGGCATGACCCTGCCAGCGTCCGTCCGCATTCCAGGTGCTCTGGGCGTGGCGGATCAGGAGGATCTTCGACGCACTCACGTAGAGAAGCTTGCGCGGGTCTAGCGGCCCTGCAAGCGGCGGAAGACCAGGAACACCAGCGGGCCGAGCACCAGGGCTCCGAGCGCCGGGGCCAGCGCGTGGGCCACCATCAGATGGCGCAGATCGGTGGCGTCGCAGGTGCCCTGTGCGACGACGGTTCCGAGCGCGAAGGTCCCGAGCGCCACGGCGGCCGACGAGAGCCACGGACGCTGGGGCACCGTCTGGCCCAGGTAGATCAGCGCTCCGACTCCCGGCAGGAAGGCGACCAGGCCGGCGATGCCCAGGCAGGCGAGGTCGGTCCCGAGGTGGCTCTCTTTGCCCGGCATCGGCGCGACCGCCTCGGGCGACAGGCTGAGCAGCACGTAGCCCACCACGACCGAGACGATCAGACCCACAGCGGCCACGACCGCCGCCGTGCGCGCCGTGGCCTCCCGTCCCGGGACACCGCTCGCGAGCGCGGCCACGATGCCGCCCACCGCGATCAGGAAGCTCCCGAACAGAATGGCCCCGAATCCCCCGACCATGGCGTCGGGATGGATCAGGGCCTGGGCCAGGCCGCGCATCGCGACGATCGCGGTGGAACCGGCCAGCCACAGACCGAGGATCCGCAGGAGCCCGACCCGGAGACGTGGAATCCGACGGACGGGCGCCAGGTCACGGGCCAGCGCCCTCGCGAAGGCCTGGGTCTCGTCGTCGCTCATTGGCTCCTCTCGGCGAGACGCGCGCGGAGCGCGACGTAGCCGCGATGCGCCCTCACCTTGAGCGCGGCCACGGTGACTCCGGCGCGCGCGGCCGCCTCCACCACCGTGAGCCCCTCGAGCTGTACCAGCTCGACGGCCTCGCGTTGGCTCGCCGGGAGCTCTGCCAGGGCGCGCTCGAGATCGGGTGAGAGTCGCTTCTCGGCAAGAGCGTCGGCCGCCGAGAGCGCCGGGTCGGTCGGCTCCGCCACCCCGTCGAGCGGCAGCTCGCGGTCGCTGCGACGCCCCCGCGCCCGTACGAAGTCGAGGAAGGCGTTGCGGGCCACCGCACGCATCCAGGGTCCGAAGGGTCGCTCGGGTCGGAAGGTGTGACGGGATCGGTGGATGGCCAGCAACGTGTTCTGCACGACGTCCTCGACGGCCGCGGCATCGCGCAGCCGGATGCGGACGAGCTTACGTACCTCGGGCAGGATCTCCCCGAGGAGCGATTCGTACGCCTGTCCGTCGCCGTCCTGGGCGGCCACCATCAGGGCCTTCCAGCGTGCCTCGCGTGCCTGGGCGTCGACCGGTTGTTCCATCGTGGATACGACCTGGCCCTTCGTCTGGTTACCTGGCTCCGAATGGACGACCCACCCCCTGGGGGCGACGGTCTTGCCCGGGCAGCCCGTTCGAATCGGCTTCGATGCAGCAGCGCCTGCTCGAATTCAGTCGGTCACCCTTACGTCACCCGGGCCCGGCCTCGGCCGGGGGCCGAGGGCGCCCTCCTGGCGCCCGGCCCCGCCTCCCCCCGCGTAACCCGAGCCGGCGGTCGGACCGTACCCCAGGTGCACCATCCAGCGAAGGAGCCGTTTCGTGAAGGCAGCCATCCGTGTTCTCGAGTTCCCTACCAGCCCGTGCGAGCCCGACGCCGAATCGTTCGGGACGCAGCTCGCCGAGCTTCGGCCGCGCATGCTTGCCGTGGCGCAGCGGTACGTACGCGACGTCGACGTCGCGCACGACGTGGTCCAGAACGCGACCGAGAAGGCGCTGCGTCACCGCGATCAGTTCGCGGGCCGCGCCAGGCTCTCCACCTGGTTCCATCGGATCGTGGCCAACGAGGCCCTGATGTGGCTGCGCTCCGAGCGGCGCCGGGCCGGGCGGTGCGAGACGGTGAACGAGAGCCTCTGTCACGAGCTTCCCGACCCCGCGCCCGGTCCCTCGGATCAGCTCGCCGCCCGCCGACGCGTGCGGCGCGTCGAAGCCGCGCTCGCCACGCTCGGCGCCGACGAGCGCGACGTTGTGGTGCAGTGTCTCGTCCGCGGACGCAGCTACCAGGACTACGGCGCCGAACGCGGGATCCACGCGGGAGCCGCCAAGAGCCGCGCCTTCCGGGCCCGGCGCCGACTGGCCCGCACGCTCGGGAACAGCGAGCGCGCTTCGATCCCGGCGTGATTCGAGCGCATCGCGACCCGGTCGCGGCCTGATTCCGGCCCGATCCCGGGGCGGCGATTCGTTAGCTTGAGCGGCCATGACGGATGTCACGGACGCGAGCTGGTGGTCGCTCCTCCCCGCCCTGGTCGCGATCGTGCTGGCGTTCCTGACCCGTCAGGTGATCCTGGCGCTCTTCGCCGGAGTGGTCACCGGATCGGCGGTGCTCTTCGCGAGCTCTGGAGACTGGTCCGACTGGAACGTCGTCGAGCGTTTCCTGCTTCCGGCGCTCGGTACGACAAGCTTCGCCCAGATCCTGTTGATCTACCTCTGGTGTCTCGGCGGCCTGGTCGGACTCTGGAGCCGGACCGGTGCCGCCCGCCACTTCGCCGAGGTGATCGGCGGTCGGGTCGCCCGCGGTCCCCGCACCAGCCTCGTGTTCGCCTGGCTCGTGGGCGTCCTGTTCCACCAGGGCGGCACCGTCAGCACGGTCCTCGCGGGCACCACGGTCAAGCCGGTCACCGACAAACATCGCGTCTCGCACGAGGCCCTCGCCTACGTGGTCGATTCCACCGCCTCCCCGGTGGCCACGATCATTCCCTTCAATGCCTGGCCACTCTACGTGGGGGGTCTCGTGGTCGGCACCATTCCGCTGTTCCCGACCGAGGCCGAGGCCCACCGATTCTTCCTCGGTTCGATCCCGTTCAACTTCTACGGCTGGCTCGCGGTGCTCTCGACCCTGCTCTTCGCGCTCGGCGCGCTCCCTTGGGTGGGCGGCGCCATGCGCCGAGCGATCGAACGCGCCCGCCACTCGGGAGCGCTCGACGCCGAAGGCGCCGAGCCGATGCTCGCGACCGGGCTCGACGAGATGCCCGAGACCCGTGGCTACCGGCCCCACCTGGTCGACTTCGTGCTCCCGATCGCCGCGCTCCTCGGGATCGCCATCGTCCCCTACGTGGTGGTCGGGAGCTTCTGGATCAACGAGGCGTTCCTCTCCTCGGTGCTCGTGGCGATGACGGTCGCCCGTCTCCGGGGCATGCGACTCCGCGACGTGCTCGACGGCTTCCTGCAGGGCTGCCGGGGGATGACCCTGGGTGCGATCGTCCTCGCACTCGCGGTCACGCTGAAGGAGGTGGCCGGGACCCTCGAGACGGCGAGCTACGTGATCGGCGTCGTCGGCAGCAGCGTCACGCCCCTGGCCCTGCCCGCACTGCTGACGGCCCTGTGCATGCTGATCGCGTTCTCGACCGGCACCTCGTTCGGCACCTATGCCGTGGTGTTTCCGGTGGCCATGCCGCTGGCCTACGCGATCGACCCCGACCCCACCTTCGTGCACGTCTGCTTCGGCGCGGTGCTCGGCGGATCGGTGTTCGGCGACCAGTGCTCGCCGATCTCGGACACCACCATCCTCTCGAGCATGTTCACGGGCTGCGACCTGATGGATCACGTGCGTACCCAGCTTCCGCTCGCCTTCGTGGCGGCGACGCTCGGCGCCCTCCTGTCGACGTTCGCCGCCGCGCTCGCCTGACCCGGCCCGACGAGCGGTTCCCGGCGCCCGCGCGGCCTGTCCCTCAGTGTGGACGCGATGCGCCGCCGAACAGGCCGGGCCCGGAGTCGATCGCGAGCGAGTCGAGCAACTCGGCCGCCTCGGGAAGTCGGTGACCGTGGAGCAGCGTATCGAGCAGCTCGACGGCGCCGGCCCGCTCGCTGCGCGAGCCATGCAGGTAGCGCTCGGCGGCCGCCTCGAGGGCCCGGGGATCGTCGACCAGACGGCCGAGGCCGAGGAAGAGCCGGTCGAGCTCGACGGCGATGCGACGGCTGCAGGCCTCGTCTCGCGTGCGCTGCAGGCGCCGCTCCAGATGGCGAAGCTCGGCGATGTGGGCGCGCAGCTTCTCGAGCAACGCGTCCGGAGCCGGCTCGGGCGCGCGCGGCCGCGGACGCAGCGGAATCGCCAGGCCTTCGCTGATCTGGTGGAGATAGAGCTGGCGCACGCGGCCGGCCAACGAGAGCCAGGCCCCGGCGAATCCGAGCACCAGCGCCCCCGCCGTCATCGCCGGGTCGATCCCGAGGCCGGTGGCCAGGGCCAGGACGAGTCCGGCCGCGATCCCTCCGAGCGGATAGATGCTGCCCTTCAGGAAGACCATCGCCTGATGACGGTCGTAGGCCGGAACCGGATTCAGCACGAGGTCGTGGGTGTCCTTGTGAAAGGTGAACTTGAGCAGGATGTCGACGAAGCGAAGACCCACGACGGCCATCAGGGTCGGGACCCAGAGCGTCACCAACGACCCGACCAGCACCACCGCCGGATGCAGACCGAAGGCGATGCCCACACCGAAGCGCCGCAGGATCGGACCCACGGCGAAGAAGTGGATCGCGAGCACCGCGGTGTTGGTGGTGGCATGGAAACGGGCCAGGAACACCCCCATCGCCTGGCGGTCGAGCGACGCCTGGAGATGTGCCTTGAACTGGTAGTCGATGATGTTGGTCGTGATCGCCATCAGGAAGGTGGCGAGCCCGACCACCACCAGGAGCTGGTTGCGTCCGAGCGACTGGATTCCTTCCCGCACGCTCCCCGAGGTGGGCGCCTCGCCCGCCGGACGCCAGCTGCCCGCCAGGATGCGCGGCAGCGGCAGCATGGCCGCCATCACGGCGACCGCGGTCCAGAGCAGCGCATCGCTCCCGAGGCCTGCGGCCAGCGCCGCTCCGACCACCCCGGCCACGATCGCCCCGAGCGTGGCCACCCCACCCAGCAGGGGGATCAGACGACGGGCCTGACGGCTGTCGAGGCGGGCCAGGATCGTGTTCCAGCACACCACGTTCGCGAGGGGCGTCGCCACCGAGAGACCGAGCACGGTGGCGAAGATCGCCGCTCGACCCAGGCCGGCGGCGGCGCTGGCCAGCATGCCGCTCGTGAGCAGGGCGAGCAGCGCGGTGTTGAGGCGGACCGAGCCGTGGCGTCGCGCGAGCCAGGCGTAGCCGATCGTGGCGGGCAGGAACACGACGGCGCTCGCCACGAAGAACCACGGCAGCCAGGCGATCTCGAATTCGGCCAGGAAGGCCGCATCGGACCAGGTGCGCACCAGGATCGCGAGACCCACCGCCAGGAACGCGAACGCACCGGCGGCGGCCACGAGGCGCGCCTCGCCCGGTCGCACCGGAAGCCAGCCATGTCTCACCGAAGCGGCCAAAGCCCCATCCACCGAATTCGCAGGACACCGAGGGAACTGGCGGCCGCCGCCTTCCGGGGGAGTCGTCGTCGCCTGGATCACCTGATCGGCGGGTCGCGGGCCCGGCTTGGGCCTCGTTGCGGGGGTTGCGATTCCTCAGAGATCGGACGAGAGAAAGTCCGCGATGTCCGCGCGCAACCTCGCGAAAGCCGCTCCGCGATGCGAGATGCGATGCTTCTCGTCTGGGCTCAGCTCGGCCATCGACAGCGTGTGGCGTTCCGGCCGGAAGATCGGGTCGTATCCGAAGCCCCGGGCCCCACGCGGGGCCGCGAGGATCTCGCCCCGGCACTCCCCCTCGTGCACACGACTCCGTCCCCCCGGGATCACGAGCGCCGCATGACACACGAACCGGGCGCTCCGCCAGCCCGGCGGCACCTCGCGGAGCGCCTCGAGCAGGCGTGCGCACCGGGCCGCATCGTCCAGACCGGGGCCGCCGTAGCGGGCCGAGTGGGGGCCGGGTGCGCCGTCGAGCGCCGCCACCTCGAGACCCGAATCGTCGCCGCCGGCCGCGTGGCCCGTGGCCTCCGCGGCCGCGCGGGCCTAGGCGAGGGCATTCGGTGCGTCCTCGTCTCCCTCTTCGGGCAGCACCACCTCGGGGAAGTCGGCGAGCGAGCGGACCTCGACCGGGAGATCGACGAGCAGCTCCCGGAACTCGCGCAGCTTGCCCGGGTTCTGGCTCGCGAGCACCAGCACGGCGCCCGCGCTCCTCACCCGTCCGTGCTCGCCGCCGCGACGGCGGCGGCCTGGAGCTGCGTGATCTCGGAGATCCCGGCCTGGGCCAGATCGACGAGCTGGATCAGCTCCTCGCGGCTGTAGGTGCTCTCCTCCCCGGTTCCCTGGATCTCGATGAATCGTCCGCTCCCGGTGCCGACCACGTTCATGTCGACGGCGGCCCGGGAATCCTCGGGATAGTCGAGATCGAGGAGCACCTCGCCATCGACGACCCCCACCGAGATCGCCGCCACGGTGTCCGTGAGCACGGGCCTTCGGATCTGTCCGAGGGCATGCAGACGCCGAGAGGCGATGGCGAGCGCCACGTAGGCCCC
>CAYYUT010000120.1:5881-8505 GCA_964474935.1 uncultured Spirochaetales bacterium | reverse complement strand
GAAGCCGAGCTCGCCAAGGCCGTCATGTCCCTGCCCGCGTCCAAAGGCTTCGAGGTCGGGAGCGGCTTCGCCGGCACGCGCATGACGGGCCTCGAGCACAACGACCCCTTCGTTCCGGGAAACGCGGGCACAGCGCCGCGCACCAGCGCGAACCGGTCGGGCGGGATCCAGGGCGGCATCAGCAACGGCGAATCGATCCTGCTGCGCGCCGCCTTCAAGCCGACGGCCACCATCCGCCAGGCCCAGCAGACGGTGGATCGTGACGGGCGCGCGGTGGTGCTCGAGGCGCAGGGCCGCCACGACCCCTGCGTCCTCCCGCGCGCCGTACCGATGGTCGAGGCGATGGTGCTCCTGGTGCTGGCCGACCATTGGCTGCGCCAGCGGGCCGTCGACGTGCTTCCGACCGGCTAGTCCCCACCGAGTCCGGCCAGACCCGCGCGAGCCCGGCTAGGCGGAGTCGCCCTCGCCCCGCAACGCCGCGATCACCACCCCCGCGACGATCAGCGAGGCCCCACCGAGCGCCTGCCACCCGATGGGCTCGCCGAGTGCGATCGTCCCGAGGAGCAGCCCCACGATCGGTTGGACGAAGATGAAGGCGGCCATGGTGCCGGCCGACACGGCCTGGAGTGCTCGATTCCAGACCCAGGAGGCCATCGACGTCGCCAGGAAGGCCAACAGCACGATCCAGCCGATCGCCGGCACGGCCCGCGAGGGGTCGAGGGGCTCGGCGATCGCGAGCGGGATCAGGGGGAGCGGCGAGAGCGCGCTTGCCAGGATCGCGATCCGCAGCGGGTCGTTCCGGCCGACCAGCGGTTTCGCGGCGAGCGTGTAGATCGCCCAGGCAAGGTGCCCGGCTGCCATGAGGGCGTCGCCGCGGAGGCTCCCCGCCGCCGAGGCACCGGCGCCCTGGGCGACGATCAGGGTGGCCCCCGCCACCCCGAGCACCACGGCCACCACCCGGGCACGCGTCAGGGGCTCGCGGAGGAAGAAGGCGCCGCCGATCAGGATGCCGATCGGCTCGAGTGGCGAGAGCAGGGCGCCGTTCGTGGCGGTGGAGAGGTCGAGGCCCTGCGCGCCGAGGATCTGGGGCAACGCGAAGCCGGCCCAGGAGAGCAGCAGGAGCAACACCCAGTCGCGTCGCTCGAAGCGCGCGATCATCTTGCGCAGGCTCCCCGCTCGCGCGGGCGCGTAGAAGCCGGCCGCGGTCATGGCGACGAGAAAGCCCGTGCCGAGCACCTGGCGGACGCGCACCAGCGTCCAGGGCTCGAGCCCCTGGAGCGCGAGCTTGGTGAGCGCCGGCGTCACCCCACCGAGCGCCTGGGCTAGCAGGACCCATCCGAGCACCCGAAGCGTCATGCATTCTCCACCGCGTCGGTCGCGCTCACGACCCCGCTTCGTGCCCTGGGTAGGATCCGTCGCGCTCGGAACACGACGCTAGACGAAAGGCCGACGGTCGAGCACCAGGCGCAGCGGCCGACGGCTCCGCAGGATTCCCGGGAGCGCCTGCTGCAGCTCGGCCAACGCGCAGAGCGTCCCGAACAGACGGTGCAGATCGTTCAGCCCCTCGTCCACGTCGGGGTCGAGTGACATCAGGAACGGAACGTACCGCTCGGCCAGACCGGCGAGGGCACGGCGCGCCTCGCCGAAGCGATGTCCGCTCTGCCGGACGGCGCGGGTCAGGCAGTAGACCCAGTCGACGTCGGCGAACCAGACGTGCTGGCCCAGCGGAAAGAGATCGCGCGTCCAGATCTCGAGACAGGTGTCGACCATGGCCGCCGGGTTCGGCAGGGGCCGGCGGGCGTACTCGTGGTTGAACAGATAGTGAAAGCTGCCCGCAAGGTGCGGAAAGATGCTCGCGTCGCCGCGCGGAAGCGGCGCCACCGCGCCGCTGCGCCAGAACCCGGTGGTCGGATCGCATTCCCGGGCCAGCCACTCGAAGTAGGTGTCCTGCCAGGCAGCCGTCACCGCTTCCGTCAGCACCAACGCCGCGTACACGCCGGCCCCCCGATGCGACTCGAGCCAGGGGTTCTCCCAGTCGAGCGCCTCGAGGAACCCGATCAGCGCCTCTGGCTCGCAGAGCGGCTCGAGCGCCCCCACCGGGTGGCGCGGGCCCGCATCGAAGAGCTCGAGGGCTGCGATGCAGTGGGCCGTCGTGTGGATCTCGTGATGGGTGGATTCGACGAAGAAGCCCGAGGCAGGCTCCTGCAGGGACTGGAGAGCCTCCACCCAGCGCGCGCGCTCGCCGGGGTCGCGAGGGAAGCGACCCAGCGTGTAGAGGATGTTGGCGGCGTCGGCACATCCGTACGGATTCGGTGTCGTCTCGCCCGTGAAGCGTGCGTAGCGTCCCACGTCGCCGAGTCGATGCCGCTCGACGATGCGGAGGCAGCGCTCGATCAGGGGATCGAGATCGAACCTGACGTCGCTGCTCACCCGAGACGGGGCGCGACGCGCTCGCGCCAGATTCGTTCGGGATCCTCGAGCAGCCCCAGACGGCGCGCACAGTCGAAGAGGGCGAGCCGCTCGGCGGGCAGCCGCCGCGGCGCCCCCGGGTGCACCTGATACAGGAGGAGCTGGCCCGTGTGCTCGAAGAAGATCTCCGCGGAGTGCGTGTAGGCCGGGATAGG
>CAYYUT010000120.1:0-5871 GCA_964474935.1 uncultured Spirochaetales bacterium | reverse complement strand
GATCCAGGACCCTCCCGACGAGCGAGCCGATGAAGGCCTCGGTGAGCTCGAGGAAGATCGACGCGGAGTGCTTGAAGGCCGGAATCGGTTCGCGGAAGCACACGTTGCCCAGATGCTGGAGAGCATCGTTGCGCGCCAGGAAGTCCTCTCGATCCGCGGCCAGGGCCGCATCGCGGGCCGCGAAGGCCGACGGAGCGAAGGTCGCGAGACCAAGCAGGTAGTCGCTTCCGTAGGCCACCATGTCGATCGCGAGATCGTTGCCGGTGTAGACGCGCCAGTCGGGTCGCACCCGGTCGCGACAGGCGAGACGCTCGAGCTCGATCGCGCGTTCGAGCGAAGAGTGCTTCCCGCCGATGAGTTCGGGGATCTCGACGATGCGCTCGAATGCCTCGGCGCTCCAGATCTCGCCGTGCGGGGCGAAGCGCGGCGACAGCTCGAAGGCGACCGCACCGGCCGAAGCGAGCCGGGCCACCTTCCGGTAGAGCTCGGCCTTCTCGGCGGCCCCCAGCCCGTGCATCGCGGGGCTCTGCACGATCACCGGCGTCGCGGCGTATCGCTCGATCTGGGCGATCGCGGCCTGGTAGGCCGCCACCGGATCGGGATCGGCGTCGGGATAGGCCCCCGCGAAGAAGCGGGCGGTGGGGCCGAGCGCGCTCCGGGCGGCCGCCAGCACCGCATCCCGCTCGTCGGGCGACAGCAGGTCACCGAAGCCGGTGTCCATGTTCACCGCCGCGTCGAGGCCCGCCTCCTGGGTGCGCGAGACGTGGGCCTCGAAGCCAGACCAGTCCACACCACCGTCCTCGAGGTACGGGAGCAACACGGCCGCGATGGCGTGCAGCCTTCGACCGGAGGCGAGCCGCTGCCAGGCGGCCGACAGGGAGCGGGCCGCCGCCGTCACGATTCGCGCGCCTCGCGCTTGAGACTCTCGAGCTGCTCCCGCTCGGGCCGCTCTCGGTAGAAGGGATCGAGCGGATAGCACCCCGAGATCAGCCCGTTCCGGGGTGCGGTCGTGCAGTCGCTGAAGGTGCGACAGATCCGCTTGCGCGCGAGCGGACGTCCGGCGAGCAGATCGGCCGGAAGCTCGGGATAGGAGAGCGCCATGCGCCCGAGTCCCACGGCGTCGAACCAACCGTCGCGCACCATCGCCTGCGCCACGTGACCCACGAAGTCCTGGAGATAGGTCCAGCCCGACGACACCACCGTCACCTCCGGAACGGCCTGCTTGAGCTCGCGCGCCGCGGCGAGCAGTCGCGCCACCCCGATCAACGGATCCTCGGGCGGCGAGTAGCCGTCCGAGGGCGGGAAGGTGGCGGGCCGCTGGGCGTGGGGCGCGTAGTAGGGGCTCGCTGCGGTCACGTTGATCCACGAGACGCCGGCGTCGCGAAGACTCTCGACGAAGGCGATCGGCTCCGCCAGATCGCGCTCGAGGGGACGCTCGGGGTCGAGCCCGAATCCGTACGGATAGGGAATCGGATGGGGCTCCGGCTCTCCCCCCGATTCGTGATGGCGGAAGGGAACGCTGTCGAACAGCGACAGACGCACGCCAATCCGCAGCGCCGGAACCGCCGTGCGGATCGCCTGAACGATCCGGAGACCGAGACGCGTGCGCGCCTCGAGCGCTTCGCCGCCATGGCGACCCGGGCGCGTGCGGGCCGAGAGGAGCTCGTGCAGCAGGTAGCCGTGGCAGTGCTTCACGTCGACGAAGTCGAAGCCCGCCTCCGCCGCCAGCCGTGCGGCCGTCACGAAGGCATCCACCAGCGACTCGAGCTCGTCGTCCGACAGGACCGGCCGATCGTCGACGACCCCGACCCGACGATCGAGGATCGGATGGCGATAGGCGATCCGGGGCCGACGCCCGGCCTCGCTCGGGATCGACCAACGACCGCTGTGGGTGAGCTGGAGGCCCACGACGGGCTCGGCCCGTCCGGCCTCGCTCGCCGCCTCCAGCAACGCCTCCCGAAGCCCGGCGATCGCGGGCGCGTTCCGCTCGTCGATCACGAGCTGATTCGGATTCGCCCGGCCGTCGGGGCGCACCGCCACTGCCTCGCCGCCCCAGATCCACCCGGCCCCTGAGCGTCCGAAGTTCCGCCAGCGACGCAGGGTGAGCTCGCTCGGCTGACCGTCGGGGGTTCCGTCCCAACCCTCCATCGGCTGGATCACGAATCGGTTGGGCGCGGTGAGCGGGCACTCACCGCCCCCGGTCGGGCGCGAGCCGAGCGCGAGAGGCGCAGCCAGAGGCGAATCGGGCGCGGCGAGCAGCCGGTCGTCGCAGGGAAGATCGAGACCCAGGCCCGTCGCATGTGCGCGGAGCCCCTCGGGCGTGCGCAGCGACGCGACGCGCGGAAAACGCGACTTCATCGGGACAGATCCCGCAGCACGCCCCGCACGAAGGCCACGTCGGCGGCGAGCTTCTCCTCGACGGGACGTGGCTCGAACGACAGGAATTCGAAGGTCATGGGTCCGTCGTAGCCGGCACGGAGCGCGCGCTCGAGGATGGCCCGATAGTCGAGTCTTCCGCCTTCGAGGGTGCCGCCGGGCAGCATCGGACCACCGGCCTGGGGGTTGGCTTGGTAGTTCTTCAGGTGAAAATAGCGCGCGTGGCGCACCAGCCGTTCGGCGTCACCCGGCTGAGCGTCAGCCGCCGCATCCGGCAGCAGGTCGAGCACCTGGTAGTTCAGGGCGAAGTTGAGCCGACCCACGGCCGAGAGGAGCCGCTCGATCCGGTCGGGGGTGTCCGCGAACGACCCCACATGGCGTTCCACCACGACGGTCGTCCCGTCGGGCGCCGCCGCGTCGCAGACCCGCCGGAGCAACGCGAGCACGTCCGCGAAGTCCTGCTCGCCGCGCTCCGGGGCGGGCTCCGCCCAGACCCGGATCAGCCGGGTCCCGAGTGCAGCCGCGATCGCGGCCTCGCGCTCCGCCTGGGCGAGACTGCGCTCGCCGAAGCGACCCAGGTACGAGCCGTACGCGATCACATCGACACCCGCACGCCGCACGTCCCGGCCGATCTCGCGCGCCGCGCCGAGCGAGGCCTGCGGGTCGAGATGGGGGGCGCGGGCGGTCACCTCGACACCGTCGAGGTCGAGCGACGCCGCCAGGTCGGCGACCGCCCCGATGGGCCGATCCATGGCAGAAATCGAGCAGAAACCGAGCTGGGTCACGGACGTCTCCTCACGCGATCGCGTCCCAGTCTCGCGCGTGCACCTCGTGCTGCAACGGCCGGCCCTCGACGAAGCGCTCGATCTCGTCGAGCGCGAGGTCGGCCATCCGCTGGGTCTCGGTTCCCATCGCGCCGGCCACGTGCGGCGTGAGGAACACGTTCGGAAGCTGGTAGAGGGGCGAGTCGGGGGGCAGCACCTCGGGCTCGGTGGTGTCGAGCACCGCATCGATCCGGCCGCTCGCGAGCTCGCGTTCGAGGGCCGCGTGGTCGACGATCGCGCCACGCGCGGTGTTGACCAGGGTCGCCCCGTCGGGTAGCAGCGAGAGCCGTCTCGCATCGAGGAGTCCTCGCGTCTGGGGCAGGAGCGGAGCGTGCAGAGACACCACGTCGCTCCGCGACAGCAGGTCGTCGAGCTCGACCGGCTCGGCGCCGAGCGCCGCCGCCTCGTCCGGCGGGAGGGTCGGGTCGTGGACGAGCACACGGTGATCGAAGGGCTCGAGCAGGGCGATCACGCGTCGACCGATGCGAGAGGCGCCGACGATCCCCACCGTCTTGCGATGGTTCCCGAGGCCCGGGAACTCGGCGGGCCAGAGCCGGAAGCTCCGCACCTCGCGGTAGCGTTCCGCCATCGGGAAGACCTTCTTGTTGGCGAAGAGGATCGCGGCCAGGGTGTACTCGGCCACCGGAACGGCGTTGGCCGCCGCGGCCGACGACACCCGCACCCGGCCGAGGATCTCGCGCGTCAGGAAGACCTTGACGGTTCCCGCCGCATGAACCACGACCCGCAGGCTCGGAAGGAACGAGGTCAGCGTCTCGAGACCGAGCGGCGGGCAGCCCCAACCGGTGACGAGGATCTCCACCCGATCGAGCGCGGCGGCCGCCCCGTCCTCGTCGAGACGCTCGATGGGCTCGTCGCGGACGAGCTCGCACAGCTTCCCCAGACGCTCGCGATGTGTATCGGTGAGGAGATCGCGCGTCAGGATGCGATTCATCATCATCGCCGCGGGCGGTCGCTCGGCCACGGATCTTCCTCCGACCCGGACACGACGCTGCGACATCCGGACGCGGTCCTCTGGTGTCCTGTCCCGGGAGTCCGTCTGCGCTCGGATGCCTCGCTGGACCGCGGCCAGGCGACCGGTCCGAGCGGCCCGGTCCGATTGCGCCTCGACCGCGCGCCTCGCGAGCAGCCCGCGGCCACACTTTCGGGGCGCCCGGCGCGGGCCCGCCGAAGCGTCGGCATCGACAACGAACTCCCGTCTCGGGACACTAGCCGAGACCCATGGTGCACGACGAACGCTGGTCGCTGCGCGCGGAGGGCCCCGCCCCTCGCGGCATCCCCGAACGACGGGTGACCGACCCGCACGCGGAGGTCTGTTTCGAACCGGCCTTCGGAGCCCGCCGCGAGGCCTTCTTCGAAGCGGTCCGCCGCAATCCGCCGGCGCCGCACCCGTCGGCCGTCCACCACGAGCTCGCCCGCTTCGCCGCCGATGGCGTGCTCCACGAGCCGCTCTTCCATTCCGCTCTCGACTACATCGACGCCCGCCGGGACTGCGCCGACTTCGTGCTCCACGGCATCCTGCGGCTGCTCCTCCAGTTCGGTGCGGACCCGAGGCTGCCCCCGACGCTCCTCGAGCGCGCCGACCGGAGCGTGCTCGGCTTCAAGTACTGGCCGGACGAGCCGGGCGTGGATTCGATGTGCACCTGGACCGAGAATCACCAGATCCTGTTCGCAAGCGCCGAGCTGCTGGCCGCGCAACGGCACCCGAACGGGATCTTCACGAACTCGGGATCGTACGGCGCCGACAAGCGCGACGTCGCACGCGGCCGGGTCCTGCGCTGGCTCGATCTCCGCTTCCGGACGGGGATGAGCGAATGGCTCTCCCACTGCTACTACGACGAAGACCTCGTGGCCCTGCTCTCGCTCGCCGACTTCGCGGACGATCCCGAGATCGCCACCCGGGCGAGCATGCTCATCGATCTCCTGCTCTTCGACCTCGCCCTCGGGAGCTTCCAGGGCGTGTTCGGAACGAGCCACGGGCGCTCCTACGAACGCATGAAGAAATGGTGCCGCGAAGAAGGCACCACCGACGTCGCCAAGCTCGCCTTTGGAGTGGGCTCATTCGCACGCATCGAGAACATGAGCGCCGTCAGCCTGGCGCTCTCGCCACGCTATCGCCTACCCGCGGTACTGGTCGAGGTGTCGCGTGAGTGCGCCGGGCAGAGCTTCTCGAGCGAGCAACGGATGGGCATTCGCGTCGACGACGCCGAGCGCTGGGGCTTCGACCTCGATCGGATCGAGGACGGCATGGCCCTGCTCTCGATGGAGGCCTACACGCATCCCCGCACCATCGGGCTCTTCGTGCGGATGCTCGACGCCTACGGCTGGTGGGACAACCAGTTCTTCGCGCCGTTCGCCGCGCGACGCTCCGAGATCGAACGCATGCAGCGCGACGGAACGCTCGCTGCGTTGGCCCGAGAGCTCGAACACGACCTCACCCGGAATCTGCGCGAGGAGGTGAACCTCGTCACCTGGCGCACGCCCGACGGTATGCTCTCGACGGCGCAGGACTGGCGGGCCGGCTTCGGAGGCGACCAGCAGCACGTCTGGCAGGCCACTCTCGGGCCCGATGCCGTCTGTTTCACGACCCACCCCGGGCCTCGCGGAGGAGGCACACCCGACTACTGGACCGGAAGCGGAACGCTCCCGCGGG
>CAYYUT010000119.1:0-8573 GCA_964474935.1 uncultured Spirochaetales bacterium | reverse complement strand
CGAGGCCGTTCGCGGCGAAGACTGCCAGGGCGTCGGACAGCGCCCGGGCGAGCAGCGCATCCATGGGCGTCGGGGTGAACCTCGCGGGTCGGGGCGGTGACCCGAGCGAGTTTGACGCAGGCCCTCGCCGCCGCCACCCTCCGCCGCGCGCCCACCGAACGACGGGAGAGAACGTGAAGGATCTGGCAGACAAGGTGGCGGTGGTCACCGGAGGGGGAAGTGGCATCGGACGGGCGATCGCGCTCGAGCTGGCCGGTGCCGGCATGCACGTCGTGCTGGTCGATCTCGACCTGGCGGCGGCCGAGCGGGTGGCGGGTGAGGTCGAGTCGAGCGGGGTCCGCGCCCTGCCCGTCCGGACCGATGTCGCCGATCGCGGTTCGATGGCGGCGCTGGCCGACCAGACCTTCGACGAGCTCGGCGGCGCCCACGTGCTCTGCAACAACGCCGGCATCGCGACGGGCGGTCCGCTCGATCAGATCCGCGACGACGACTGGCGCTGGATCCTCTCGGTGAACCTCGAAGGGGTGGTGCATGGTGTCCAGGCCTTCGTCCCCCGCATGCTCGAGCAGGGACTGGGCGGCCACGTGGTCAACACGGCCTCGATCGCGGGCATGTTCGCCATGCCCTTCATGGGCCCCTACACGACCACCAAGTTCGCCGTGGTCGGTCTCACCGAATCCCTTCGGGCCGATCTGGCGCCTCGGGGCATCGGCGTCTCGGTGCTCTGCCCGGGCTTCGTGAAGACGAATCTCCTCGAGAGCCGGCGCCACCGCCCCGAGCACCTCGGCGGCCCGGGCGGCGAGTTCGCGAACGAGGTGCCGGGCGAGGCCGCCGAGCTCGTCCAGAAGCTCTTCGATGCGGGCATCGATCCCGCGCACGTGGGGCGTCGCGTGCGCGAGGGGATCGAGAACGACGAGGCGTGGATCTTCACGCATCCCGAGTTCCGCCAGGTGCTCTCGCAGCGCTTCGAGCAGATCCTCGCGGCCTTCGACCAGGCCGGCGGCCGCACTAGCTGACGTTCGCGAGATCGGTGCCGCGGGTCTCGCGGAAGAAGAGCAGGACGAACGCGGCCACCAGGATCGCCACGGCCAGCAGCGGCACTGCCTCGAGCAGGTCGCCGGGCGCGCTCGACACGAAGAAGAGGGCCAGCAGCCCGAGCCCGGCCGACGAGTTCTCGATCGCGATGGTCGTGCCCGTCGACGTCCCGCGCTCGGCGGTCGCGAAGAGCTCCGCCGAGAAGGCGCGCACCATCATGCGTCCCCCGGACGAGGTGAACACGAAGCCCGAGAAGGCCAGCGCCACCAGCCAGCCCGAGCTGTTGTAGTAGAGCAGGACGAAGGCCGGATAGGTCGCGAGCATCGTGAATCCCACCAGACGGCGACCGAACCGGTCGGCGAGTCGCCCGGCCACCAGATTGCCGATCACGCCGAGCGTCCCTGCCCCGATCGTCATCACCGAGTAGTGCCAGGGCTTCCAGCCGAGCACCTCGATCGTGTAGTAGCTCGTGAACTGGAAGGCCGAGCCCCCGGCGAAGCCGATCGCCGACGTCGCCACGAAGAGGCCCGTCAGCTGCAGCGGATAGCGGCGGAACAGGCTGACGAGCGGGCCGAAGATCGCCGCGAGGCCGCCGAGGACGGGCGCGCCGCTCCCCTGGTGGTCGGTGAAGTGACGGGTCTCGGAGATTCGCCGCCGGAAGAAGGGGAACAGGAGCAGGGCCGTCACTCCCAGGAAGTAGAGCGTGCGCCAGCCTCCCGGGAGATCGTCGATGCGCGAGAAGATGGCGAAGGTGATCCCGAACCCCGCGGCCGCCAGCGCCGCCAGCATTCCCAACCCCCAGCCGCGTCGATCGGCCGGGAGCTCTTCGGCGACGATCACGTAGGCCATCGCCGATCCGGTGACGATGAAGGTCCTCGCGAGCATCTGGCAAGCGACGAAGATCTCGGGCGTGGTCGCCAGCCCGGTCGCGAAGGTGGCGATCGAGCTCCCAGCGATCGAGAGCAGGAAGGTGCGACGCCGCCCGATGCGGTCGCCGAGCGGAATCACCAGCAGGGCCGGCAGCGCTCCGAAGCGCACCAGCGACAGGTAGAAGCCGAGATCAGTCTCGACGATGGCGAGGTCGGCCGCGATGTAGGGGAGCGCGGCCGTGATCATCGCGAGATCGTATTCCTCGAAGAGCAGGGCCAGCACCACCGCGCCGAGGATCTTGAGGTGCGACGTCTCGATGCCCGGCGGAATCCGGCCGAACAGGAAGCGCGGGATCCACCACGGGTTGGGAATGCGGGCCTCGCCCGCCGGGTCGTCTGGTGCGGGAGGGGCGGTGATCACGCGGGAAGGCGTTCCGGCCCGAGGCCGGCGCGCGGATCCGGAGCCGGCTCGGCCGTGGCGCTCACGAGATGGGCGCGTAACGTCGCTTGGCTTCGTCGGGGCTCAGGTTCGCGGCCTTCGCGATCGCCTCGAGCCGGGCGGGATCGTCGAGATCCTCCTGCTCCACCCGCACCTGGAGGGTTCGGGCGGTTCGGAAGCTCTGGGTCGACACGTCGACCGTGCGCACCTGGGTGCGGCCGGTCTCGGGGTCCTGGATGTCCTCGAACGGGACCGGCACGATCTCACCGCCCTGACGCGTGATCAGCGCACTCTCGTGGCCACCGAGCAGGGCCTCCACCGCACCCACACCGAGGTCGCGGGTGTAGTCGCGATCGAATGCCACCGGATCGACGCAGCGGAGCTCGTAGCCGACGTCCTTCTCTCCGATGGTCACATCGATGCCACGCTCGGCGAGCGAACGGGCGACGCTCCGGCGCAGCACCGTTCCGAGCGGAACCTCGGCGAGACGCACATGGCCATGGTCGTCCTTGGGAGCGTCCTTCAGGATCGGATGATCGGGATCGAAGCGCATCGCGACCCCCTCGGCGATCACGGCCGTTCCGTCGGGACGGCCCTGCGCGCGACGTTTCACGATGGAGCCTTCGAGGGTCCGCACCACGTCCTCGATGTCGATCCGGTCGCCCGGGAATTCTTCGGGGATGAGGGTGATGGTGGCGCCCGCCGCCTTGGCGGCACCCATCGCGAGATGGCCGGCCGTGCGCCCCATCACGATCACGAAGAACCAGCGCCCGGTGGTCCTGGTGTCCTCGCTGATGGCCTCGACCACGTTCCCGGCGTACTCGCGGGCCGTCTCGAACCCGAAGGTCGGTATGCCGGGGGGCAGGGGGAGATCGTTGTCGATCGTCTTGGGGACGTGCACCACCTTGATCCGACCGCCAGCCTCCTCGCCGACGCGCCGCGCCGAGAACGAGGTGTCGTCGCCGCCGATGGTGACGAGATGATCGATTCCGAGCTCGCCGAGCGTCGCGACCACCTTGGCCAGGTGCTCGGGGTTCTTGGTCGGATTGGCACGCGAGGTGCGAAGGATCGAGCCGCCGGCGAGGTGGATGCGCGAGACGTCCTCGGGCCGGAGCTCGCGCGTATGTCCGGCGTCACCCTGCATCAACCATTGAAAGCCGTCGAAGATGCCGATGGCGCGAGCGCCGTGACGTGCGGCATGCGTCGCCGCCGATCCGATCACTCCGTTGATGCCGGGCGCCGGCCCGCCGCCGACCAGGATTCCGAACGTGGCCATGCTGACTCCTCCGCGAGGCGCAGATGTTACCCATCGGGTAGGATGCCGCCATGCGGGCAGTGGGTATCATCCCGGCGCGGTTCGCCTCGACGCGCTTTCCGGGCAAGCCCCTCGCGCAGATCGCCGGACGCAGCATGATCGAGCGGGTCTGGCGCGGCGCGAGCGGCTCCAAGCATCTCGGCGAGGTGATCGTCGCCACCGACGACGAGCGCATCGAGGCCGCCTGCGCTGCCTTCGGCGCCCGCGTCGTCCGTACTTCTCCCGACCATCCGAGTGGCACCGACCGCATCGCCGAGGCCGCCCGCCACGTCGAGGCCGACATCGTCGTGAACGTGCAGGGGGACGAGCCCCTGATCGAGGGGTCGGTGGTGGACGCCGCCGTCGAGTGCCTGCTCGGCGATTCCGAGGCGCCCATGGCGACGCTCGTCCATCGCGCCGGGCCCGCTGCGCATCGGGATCCGAACCGCGTAAAGGTGGTGGTCGACCAGCGAGGCCACGCGCTCTACTTCTCGCGCGCGCCGATCCCGGCCATTCGCGATTCGCGGGATGGTTCGCAGGGGGCTTCGCAGCGGGATTCGCGGGACGGGTCGCAGGCGGATCGGCAGACGGGACCGCGCGCAGCTGCGAAGGTCGCGGTCGACCCCGGCTCGGACGCGGAGGCGATCACGATCTGGCAGCACATCGGCATCTACGCCTATCGGCGCGAATTCCTGGCGGAGTTCGTCCGACTTCCCCAGACCCCGGCCGAACGCTCCGAAGCGCTCGAGCAGCTGCGCGCCCTGGAGCACGGCCATCCGATCCGGGTCGGAGTGGTCGAGCGCTTCGAGGGCGTGGCCGTCGACGAGCCCGAGCACGTCGCCCGCGTCGAGGCGCGCCTCCGCGAGCTCGGGCGTGCGTGAACCGGTGACCGCCGCGCTCGTCCGCGAGTGGGGCCGACGTCTGTCGAACTGGGGACGCTTCGGCGAGGACGACGAGCGAGGCACCCTGAACTTCGTGACCCCCGAGCGTCGCCTGGCGGCCTGCCGGATTCCCGAGCGGGGCGTGGTGGTCTCGTGCGCCCTGCCCTTCGACCAGAATGGTCCCCAGAGTGGATTCGCCGGACGCCACAATCCGATCCATACGATGAGCGCCACGGGGACCGACGCGCTCGCCGGGCGCCAGGACTTCCTGGCCGGTGGCTTTCGCTATGCCGACGACGCCGTCACGATGCCGCTCCAGTGTGGCACACAGTGGGACGCGCTGGCGCACGTCTTCTACGACGGCGTCATGTACAACGGCCGCGACATGGGTCTCGTCGACAGCCATGGGGCTTCCGCCAACGCGATCCAGGCGCTGCGAGGCGACGTGGTGGCCCGCGGCGTCCTGCTCGACCTTCCGCGTCTGCGAGCCCTCCCGTGGCTCGCCGACGGCGACCCGATCTATCCCGAGGAGCTCGATGAATGCGCCGAGCGCCAGGGAGTGACGATCGAGGCAGGGGACGTCCTGCTGGTGCGGACCGGCATGATGAGCCGCTGCCTCGCCGAGCAGAGCTGGGAGGGCTACTGCGGAGGGCCGGCCCCCGGACTCTCGGTGCACTGCGCTCGCTGGCTCCACGATCGCGAGATCGCCGCGGTGGCTACCGACACCTGGGGCGTCGAGGTGATCCCGAACGAGACGGACGACTGCTTCCAGCCGCTCCACATGATCGCGATCCGCGACATGGGTCTGCTGCTCGGCGAGATCTTCGCGCTCGACGCCCTCGCCACCGAGTGCGCCGGCGACGGACGCTACGAGTTCCTGTTCGTCGCGCCGCCCCTCCCGATCACCGGCGCGGTGGGCTCGCCGATCAATCCGCTGGCGATCAAGTGACCACGCGCCGCGCGGCGCTCCCCTGGCTCGCGCTCCTGGTCCTCTTCGGCCTCTCGGGCACCGGAGCCCTGATCGTCGAGACCACCTGGATGCGCTGGTTCCGCCAGCTCTTCGGGGCGACGGCGCCGGCCACCTCGGCCACCCTCGTCGCCTTCTTCAGCGGTCACGCGATCGGCGCGGCACTCGCGGCGCGCCGGGCGATGGGTTGGCGCGAGCCACTGCGGATCTATGCAGGGCTCGAGCTCGGTGCCACGCTCGCGGCGGCCCTGGTGCCGGTGCTGCTGGCTGCGGGTGGATGGGCGATGACGCTCGGCTACGACGGACTGCGGACGCAACCGATTGCGCTCGCGACCGCTCGTTTCGGTCTGGCCCTCGTCGCGTCGCTCCCGGCGGCCTGCTGCTTCGGCGCGACCCTGCCCGCGATCTCGGCGGCCGCGGTCGGAGACGGCGCCCTGTCGGGAAGAACGAGCGCCCTGCTCTACGGCACCAACACCGTCGGTGCCGCCGCTGGCGCGGCGCTCGCCGCCTTCTGGCTGCCCGCCGCGGTCGGCGTCGCGGGCACCTATGCCACCGGCCTGGGGGCGCTCGCCACGGCCGGCCTCGGGGCGTGGGTCCTGGCCGCTCGGCGCGTCGATCGCGCCGCTCCCGCCAGCGCGCCCCGGCGCAGCGGAAGGCCCTCGGGCCACGCATCGACGAGCGATCGACGCGGCTCGAGCGCACCCCTCACGCACGAGAGCCCGATGCAGGCCGCGACGGCGATCGCCGCGCTCTCGGGATTCGGGAGCTTCGCCGCGCAGGTGCTCCTGGTGCAGGCCTATGCGCAGGTCCTGAACCAGTCGGTCTTCGCCTTCGGTGCGGTGCTCGTCGGGGTGCTCGTGACGCTGGCGCTCGGGGCCTTCGCGGTCACCGCCTGGATGGGACGCACACGGGCCGCCTCGGGCCCGGCCCTGGTCGTCGTGCTCGTCGCCGCGGGCTGCTCGCTCGGCTTCTTCCCGCGTCTGCTCTGGTGGGCCACCGACGGGCTCCAGTACGTCGGAGCGGGAGACGCCGGCTATCTCGTGCGCTGTCTCGGTCTGGTGGCCGTGACGGCCGCCCCGGCGCTCTTCGCGGGCGCTCTCCTGTTCCCGCTCTGTCTGGAGCACGCCGCCACCCGCGATGGACGCGCGACGGGCGCCCGGCTCGGACGTCTGGTGGCTGCCAACACGCTCGGGGCGATCGCCGGCGCCCTGGCCGCCCCCTTCGTCCTGCTCCCCGCGCTCGGTGTCTGGCAGGGGCTCGCGGCCGTCGGCGCGGCCTACGCGCTGGCGGCGATCCTCCTTCCGACGACCTGGGCCGAGATCCGCCTGCCACTCCGGCTGGTGGGCGTGGGCGCCGTGGCGCTCGCCGTGGCCGCCCTGGCCGCGCCGCAGCGCCTGCCCTCGGTCCGACTCGCCCCGGGCGAGACCCTGGTCCACGCCGCCACCACCCCGGCCGGCGCGGTCGCGGTGGTCCGACGCGACGGCGATCTCCTGCTCCGCACCGACAACCACTACGTGCTCGGAGGCACCGCCGAGACCCGACACCAGGAGCGCCAGGGCCATCTCCCGCTCCTCCTGAAGCCCGACGCGCGAACCGTCGCCTATCTCGGCTCGGCGACGGGGAGCAGCGCCGGGGCCATGCTCGCCCATCCCATCGAGCGTCTCTTCCTGGTGGAGCTCGTGCCCGCAGTGAGCCGTGCGGCGGCCCACTTCTTCGCCGCCCACAACCGGGGGGTCCATGCCGATCCCCGGACGCGGGTGGTCGAGGACGACGCCCGGAACTTCGTACGAGCGACCGCAGAGCGGTTCGATCTGGTCGTCGCCGATCTCTTCGTGCCGTGGCGCGCGGGCACCGGGAGCCTCTACACGCGAGAGCACTTCGGTGCCGTGCGGCGACACCTGACGCCCGATGGGGTCTTCTGCCAATGGCTTCCGCTCTACCAGTTCGGACCGGACGAGCTCCGGATCCTGATCGCGACCTTCGGCGACGTCTTTCCACGGGCGGTCGTGCTGCGAGGCGACTTCTACGGACGCTTTTCCACCGCCGCGCTCTGCGGGTTCCGTGGCGTGGCGGCCGAGCCGGAGGCGATCGAGTCCGCCACCCGCCGACTCGCCGCGCGGGGCGAGGCCGACCGCTGGGTGACGACCCCAGCCGGGTTCTGGTCGCTCTACGTCGGGAGTCTTGCGCCCATCGCCGCGGGCCTCGCCGACGTGCCTCGCCAGACGGATGGACGGCCCCGCATCGAGTACGCAGCGGCCCGCAGCCACGTCGGGGGCAGCGGGGGGAAGCGCGACGCCTTCGTTGGGCCGGCCTGGCTCCGCCTGGCGGAGCGCATCACGACCGGCGACGCACGCGATCCGGTCCACCGCGACCTCGCGCGCGACGCCCGTCGGGCGGTCCGGGGCGGACTGGCCCTGCAGCGAGCGGGCGCGTTGTTCGTGGTGGGTGAGAACGAGGCCTCGCTCCGCGCCTTCGAGGAAGCCGAGCGCCTGCTTCCCGACGAGCTGGTACGCGATGCGCCCGCCGACCCGACCGCGGCCGAGGTCTGGCGCGATCCGCCGCCCGACGTCTGACACCGAGCCCCATGCCCGCTGCCCCGTTCCAGCGATCCCGCCGGATCCGGACCCGTCTTCGGGCCTCTTGCCGCGTTGCGCTCCCGCGGCGTCGCGGAGCCAGGCCTCGGTCGCGCGCCCTGCCAGCGACCCGACCCCACCCCCGGTGCGACCGGAGCCATGCAAGCGAGCGATCGGGACGGACGCCGAACCCATCGACCGGGACCTAGTGGATGCGGCTCTTCTCGCCGGCCCACTCCTTCTCGCGCAGCCGGAACTTCTGGATCTTCCCGGTCGACGTCTTGGGCAGCTCGCCGAACTCGACCGACTTCGGGCACTTGAAGTGGGCGATCCGTTCGCGGCAGAAGTCGATCACGGCCGACTCGTCGAGCTGGGCCCCCGGCCGGAGCGCCACGAAGGCCTTGGGGACCTCTCCCCACTTGTCGTGGGGGACCGCCACGACGGCGCACTCGAGCACGTCGGGATGGGTGACGATCACGTGCTCGACCTCGATCGTCGAGATGTTCTCGCCCCCG